>DAOUPC010000010.1 GCA_030626365.1 Paracoccaceae bacterium | reverse complement strand
GTATATCTTCTGGCGGGACAAAGGCGACGTGTTGCGCAGTGAACTGGGCGAACTGAATTCACAGAAGGTTAAGGCCGAAAAGAAGAAGGATGAGGAACTCGCATCTCAGATTACTCGGCAAGCTGACGCGAAGTGCGCGGAAATCGACAGTCTCGAGGTGGAGGCAAAAAAAGCTGGTTTTCGACCTACAGAAGCCGCCGGACCGCTGGCCAAGAACATCGGCCCCGAGCGGACCGAAGCCATTCGCCAGCAATTAGGGCTTGAGGTTGGCGACGCCGCGTTCTTCCTGGGCGGCAAACCATCCGCCTTTGAAACCGTGGCCGGCAAGGCGTGGGTCGAGATCGGCAATCAGCTGAAGCTGACCGATCTGGACCGGTTCGCCTTTGCCTGGATCGTCGATTTCCCGATTTACGAGCGGGAC
Source organism: Paracoccaceae bacterium (assembly GCA_030626365.1). Taxonomy (GTDB): domain Bacteria; phylum Pseudomonadota; class Alphaproteobacteria; order Rhodobacterales; family Rhodobacteraceae; genus NVQY01. The sequence continues at coordinate 19,392 of DAOUPC010000010.1, read as the reverse complement.
GAGGAAACCGGCAAGGTTGATTTTGAACATAACCCGTTTTCGATGCCGCAAGGTGGCATGGAGGCCCTTATGGGCGATCCCCTTAAGGTGCTGGGATACCAGTATGATCTGGCGTGCAACGGATACGAACTGGTCAGTGGGGCCATTCGTAACCACAAGCCGGAAATCATGTTCAAGGCGTTTGAAATTGCCGGCTATGACGAGGCCGAAGTGCGCAAACGCTTTGGTGCGCTGGTCAATGCGTTCCAGTATGGTGCCCCACCCCACGGGGGCTGTGCCGCCGGGATCGACCGGATCGTGATGCTGTTGGCGGACGAGGCCAATATCCGAGAGGTCATCATGTTCCCGATGAACCAGCGGGCCGAAGACCTGATGATGAACGCCCCAAGCGAACCAATGAGCGATCAGTTGATGGAACTGGGTCTGCGGGTCATTCCGCAGGATTAACCCCTTTACGGCATCAGGGTCGTTCTGGCGGTATTTCTTTCGTGTGCGCGTCAATCAGCGCAATTGCTGCCCGATGGTGTTGGGTCCTGACCCTGGGCCGTTATTTCTATTTCTATTCAGTGCCCGGACCGTTTAGTCTTGTTCGGCAAAGCGTCTGCCCACCTTTGGGTGCGACCAGAACTTAACACGAAGGGACACCCACCCCCATGCCACAAAGCACCGACACTTCAGGCGCGTTGCCCACTACGGGCCTCGCAAGTGGGCGTTCCCACATCACGGCAGGCTCAAAACTTACTGGTGACCTTCAGGTTCCCGGCCTTGTCGAGTTGTTTGGCCATGTGGATGGGAAGGTCACCGCCGATGCGATCATGATCGAGGAAAGCGGGTCTGTTGATGGCGAACTGCACGCGGCCAAGGTTTCGATCAAAGGCCGGTTTGAAGGCAAGATATTCGGTAGCGTCGTAAATTTGCATTCCACCGCAAAGGCCTCTGGTGAAATTTTCTATGAAACGCTGTGTATTGATAGCGGCGCTCAGGTGAATTCGTCCTGTGCGGTCAAAAAATCCACGTAAGCTGCTGACCCCAGCCCTGTCCACCTCAAGACAATTCCGTCTGACAGGACCTTCTTGGCCCTAGTTCTTGTCGACCGGTTTAGAGCGCATGCGCGACACGGTTTCGCGTTCCGCACGCTTGCACCGCATTGGCGGACATGGCGAACAGCAAGAAAACGCCAAGGGTCACGTATTTTGGAAATTGGCTGATGATCTGAATACCTTTGAAATATCGAACCCATTTTCCTGTTAAAACCACGGCTGACCTCTGGATTTTTCAGGGGGTCTTTCCGGTAACTCCAGCGTCGCATACAGGGGCAAATTTTTCATGGCCTGCATCAAAGGGGCCGCAATTAACATGGCTGTGTGAATTGACAGAGGTCAAGATAGCTAGGGTCAGGACCCATTAATCCTGTACCACTGGTTTGATAGATTTTTCCTCTGACAAGGCGCAGGGCGCATGTAAATCTGGTTAATTTTCAAAGACCTGCAACGCAGTCAGAGGGAAAATCCGTCCATTCCAAAAAACAGATCGCATCATCGAACCATGGGATCAAACACCTGGGCGCGCGCCGTTCTGACCAATTGTTAACCATTCCCGTCGTAAGCCTGTGGGCAGCTGGAACGGCAAGGGGCGAACAAATGTTGCGATATATCTATTCTGACGACCTGCATATTTACCCGAAACTCGGGTCATCTATGTTCCGGGACCGGGCCGATCAATTCCGCACCAGATTGGGCTGGGAGGTTGATGTCGATGATCAGGGCGAGGAACGTGATCAGTACGACGCGCTGAACCCGCTTTATGTGATCTGGGAGGAACCGGACGGCAGCCACGGCGGATCAATGCGGTTTTTACCAACCACCGGGCGGGTGATGGTGAACGAAGTATTCGGCCATCTGACCGGGGGCGGGCCAATCACCAGCCCATTGATCTGGGAATGCACCCGGTTTTGCCTGTCGCGTGGGGCGGGAACCAAAGTGGCCGCCGCCCTGATGCTTGCCGGGGGCGAAATCATGTCCGGCTTTGGCGTCCGGCATTTTGTCGGGGTGTTTGATGCGCGGATGCAGCGGATATATCGCGCTATCGGATCATCGCCTGAATTGCTGGGTTCGCAAGGGCAGGGGCGTGATGCGATAAGCGTGGGCTTGTGGGAATTCAGCGCAGAGGCCAAGCGCAAGGTGGCCTTGCGCGCGGGCATTTCCCCGCAGGTGTCAAAGCTGTGGTTCGACCGTGCGTTTGGCGGGTCGCTGGGCGAAGAAATGGCTCTTTCGGCTTAATTTGCGTTCACAGGCCAGCGGCATCTGGGCAAGCCCGCCGGTGGTCTGTAGGGTCGCGCCATGAGCGAAACTTCTGTCACCTTTTCCGAAGATCAGGCCGCCGCCTATGACCATGTGGCCGATATGCTGCGCAGTGCCGGTGTTGATCTGGATAACGCCCTGCTGACCCCGCCGCGCGATAGCGGGGCCAAAGACGGGACCGGCGTGATGGCGGTGATCGGCAAGGCGGGATCGGGAAAGACGCTTTTGCTGGCCGAGCTGTATCAGGCCTTGGTCAGTGCCGGGGTTGGGGTGGTATCGGGCGATTATGAAAGCCGCAAAAACCAAAGCCGGCGGACCTTGGCCATTCTGGCCCCGACCAACAAGGCGGCCAGCGTTTTGCGCCTGCGCGGTGTGCCTGCCACGACAATCCACCGCATTCTTTATACGCCGGTCTATGACCCGGAATACGAACGCATTGCCGAATGGCTGGCCGGTCACGGAGAGCGACCCGAGATCGAAGACCTGAGCGATGTGGCGCTGGACCGCGCGGAAAAGTTTTACGCTGGCAACAAATCAATCCCCGGCGCATTGGCCGCTGCGGGTCTGCGCGGGTCGGATTTTATCACTGGCTGGAAACGCCGCGAAGAGCCGCTGGATATTGGGTTCGTCGATGAATCCTCGATGCTGGATGACCGCCAATTCGATGATTTGAAAGAGATTTTTCCAAACCTTCTGTTGTGTGGCGACCCGGCGCAGCTGGCCCCGGTGAACCAGTCAGGCAGCATGGTGTTTGATGCGCTGCCCGCGCCGCGCAAGCTGGAACTAAGCCGCGTTCACCGCCAGGACGCGGATAATCCGATCCTTGATCTGGCCCATGCCCTGGGCGACCCGGCGTTAGAGTTCCACGACTTTGAGCGGATGATCGAAGACATCGCGCAGCGTGACGAACGGGTGGTTTGGGGCCAACGGGTCGAGGTGGACCTGATGGCGCGCAGCCCGGTTCTGGTCTGGCGCAATGCCACCCGTATCCGCCTTATCAATGCGTTCCGGTCGGTCTATGGCGCCCCCGAGGACGCGATGCTTGAGGGCGAACCGTTGATTTGCGACGGCATAGAATTACCGATGAAGCACCGCAAGAAACGGCTGGACCTTGAGGCGCGCGGGCTGATCCGGGGCGCGCAGGTGATTTATCTGGGGCCAGGCCGCAAGCCGGGGTTTTCCCGGTTGCACGTATTGGGGGCCGAAGATCCGCAGGTCAGCGCCGCCTCGATCGTCAAGATCGAGAAGCCGGACGAAGAAGAACCGTTCATTCCCTTTGCCGCCCGCATGGGTGCGACGTTCCTGCATGGGGCGGCCGTGACCATCCACAAGGCACAAGGCAGCCAGTGGGATACGGTTCAGGTGTTCGCGCCCGATCTGTTTGTCGCCGCGCGCATGGGACGCGTTGAGGCGGGGCAGGCGCTTTGGAAACGACTGGCCTATGTGGCGATCACGCGGGCGCAAAACCGGCTGATCTGGGTGGTGCGAAACCGGCTGTCCAAGCCAAGCCATGAATTACGAACTGATGATTTGCGCGCCGCCCCTGCGGCCGCCCTGACACTGGAGACACAAGAGATATGAAAACCATTCTGATCACCGGGGCCAGCTCTGGCATTGGCCGCGCAACGGCTGAAATGTTTCTGTCCGAGGGGTGGATGGTGGGCCTTATGGCCCGACGCGCCGGCCCGCTGAACGAGATCGCAAAAGCGCATGAATTTGCCGTGCCACTGGTTGGCGATGTCACCGACCCTGCCGCCGTCGAGACCGCCTTTGCAACATTTATGGATCGCGCCGGGCGGCTGGATGTCCTGTTCAACAACGCGGGGATTTTTACCGCCGGGGGCAGCATTGATGAAATTGCGCTAGAGGACTGGTACGCATCCGTGAACGTGAACCTGAACGGCATGTTCCTGTGTGCCCGTGCTGCGTTTATCGCCATGCGCGCGCAAACCCCGCAAGGTGGGCGGATCATCAACAACGGGTCAATTGCCGCACATGTGCCGCGCCCCAACTCGACCCCCTATGCCACCACCAAACACGCGATCACCGGGCTGACCCGGTCGCTGTCACTGGATGGGCGGGCGTTCAACATTGCCTGCGGGCAGATCGACATTGGCAATGCCGCGACCCCGATGGTCGAAGCGATGAGCAAGAAACTGATGGCCGAAAACCCCGACGGAGAACCGCAATATGTGATGCCGGTCGAGGACGCCGCGCGTTCGGTCCTGCATATGGCAAACCTGCCACCAGAGGCCAATGTGCAGTTCATGACCGTGATGGCGACCAAGATGCCGTATATCGGGCGGGGCTAAGCCCTTTTCGCCGGTTGGTCCTGTAGCACTGGCGCAGGGTTAATGGGTCCTGACCCTAGCCTCTGCGGGCCATCTGGAAGGCAGCAGAGGCACCCCAACCCGCCGCAATGGCGATGGCCAGGGACATCAGCCCGTAAAGCGCCGGGTTTTCGCGCGACAGGGTGAACAACCAACGCTCTAATCCGACCTTGCGCACATCAATCGAAGTTTCGTAGCGGGAAATGATTTCGCCGCCACGGGTCAGGAAAATACGCGCGGTATAGTCCCCTTCGGTCAGGTCAGAGGGCATCTTGATGGATGTCCGGAACAGGGTTTGCTGGTCCAGTGCCACCTGACCTTCCAGAAGCTGATACAGCCCGGCCTTTTGACGTATGCGGATCACCGCCGCCGTAAAGCTTTCGCTGTCCGTGATGTCAGAAGGTGCGCCAACAGAGCGAATGGCGTTGTGTATGGTAATCCTGTTGCGCAGATCCTCGGGTTCGCTCAGCACGTCGCGCATTGGCCCCGTGGTTGCGACGGCATAAAAGCTGGGGGCCTCATCAACCTCGAGTGATGACCGGTTTACCCAGATCAGCCCCAGCCATTTGTCCTTTTTTCGCACCACGATAGGGTTCGACGGCCCGGCCACGGTGATTACCACATGCAATTGCGTGTCGGGGATGGGGGTCTCGCGTTTGACAGCCCCGAATATCAGGATTTCGGACCCGTTAAAACTTGTGGTGATGGCGACCTTGTCCTTGGACATGCCCAGAACCACTTCTTCACTGGCCGGTGTGATTGTCGGCAAGGCCAGCAACAGGGTAACAAAAAGAAGGCGTAACATTCAGTGCCCCCCCGGCGCGCCGAGCGTGAACAACTCGCTTGGTTGCAACAGCAGATCGGAGGCCAGCTTGCCACAGACAATCAGAACCATCAGGGCCAGCAGGATGCGCAATTGTTCGGCCTTCATCTTGAGGCCGATCTTGGTGCCGATCTGCGCGCCAATGACCCCACCGACCAGCAGCAGGACCGCCAGAACAATGTCGACGGTAAAGTTGGTGGTGGCGTGCAGCATGGTGGTGAATGCGGTCACAAAGATGATCTGGAACAGGGATGTCCCGACAACCACCTTGGTCGGCATGCCAAGGATGTAGATCATCGCCGGCACCATGATGAACCCACCGCCCACGCCCATGATTGCCGCCAGGATGCCAACCAGAATACCAACGATAATGGGCGGGATAACCGAGATATAAAGCCCGGAGGTGCGGAACCGCATTTTGAACGGCAGTGAATGGACCCAGGTCCGCTGACGCCGTTTGGCCACCGGGCCGCCCGCCTTGCGGGACTTGCGGATGGCATTCAGGCTCTCGACGAACATCAATGCACCGACAACGCCCAGAAATACGACATAGAACAGTTTGACCAGCAGATCGACCTGACCAAGGCTTTTGAGGTGGTTGAACAGCAAAATACCAAGGCCGGCACCGATCAACCCGCCGATCAACAACACACCGCCCATCTTGAAATCGACTGTCTGCCTTCGGAAATGCGCAAGCACCCCCGAGAAGGACGAGGCGACGATCTGGTTGGCCTCGGTCGCTACGGCGACGGCCGGGGGGATGCCGATAAAGAACAGCAGTGGCGTCATCAGGAACCCGCCGCCGACACCAAACATGCCCGACAGAATACCGACAAGGCCGCCAAGCCCCAACAGAAGGAAGGCGTTTACTGAGATTTCGGCGATAGGTAGGTAAATCTGCATATGTTTCTTTAGACCGGCGGGATTGACCATGCAACAGGCCAATCCCCCCCTTATGTCCCATTTTGTTGCGGATTGGCGAATGTTTTGCCGTTCAGCCGCTTTGTTGAGGAACCAAAGCGTATCCTACCGCTCTTTCACGTAGGGCTCGCCCCCTGCACGCGGGGGAATCGCCTTGCCGACAAATCCGGCAAGAATCACCACGGTCAGGATGTAGGGCAGGGCGTCCATGAACTGAACGGGGATGGTGAAATCGCCGATATTGATGTTCTGATAGCGCAGGGCGATTGCCTGAAGAAACCCGAACAGCAGACAGGCCCACATGGCCTGCCAGGGGCGCCACTTGGCAAAGATCAGTGCCGCCAGGGCGATGAACCCGCGCCCGGCGGTCATGTCTTTGACGAACCCGGCTTGCAACGCGGTGGCAAGGTAAGCCCCGGCAACTCCGCACAGGATGCCGCAGATGATCACGGCGGAAAATCGCAGCCTGACAACCGACACCCCGGCGGTATCGACCGCCGCCGGGTTTTCACCCACTGCCCGCAGACGCAGACCGAACCGGGTGCGATAAAGTATCCACCAGGTTGCCGGCACCGCCAGAAAGGCAAGGTACACAAGGATCGAGTGCCCCGAAAGCAGTTCGCTATAGATCGGGCCAAGGATTGGAATGGTGCCAATTGTTTCGGTAAAGGGAAACTCGATCGGGTTGAACCGCGCGGCCCCGGCCAATGACGGCGTGCGCCCGCCCTGATGAAACCAGCTTTGGGCGATCAGCACGGTCATTCCGGCAGCAAGAAAGTTGATGGCAACACCTGAAATCAACTGATTGCCGCGAAAGGTGATCGAGGCCAGCCCATGCAGCCCGCTAAGCATCACGGATGCGGCGATACCGGCCAGCAGGCCCAGCCACGCCGATCCTGTGGCAAAGGCGACAGCACCCGAAAAGAACGCCGCCATCAGCATCTTGCCTTCCAGCCCGATGTCGAAAATCCCGGCGCGTTCGGAATAAAGCCCGGCAAGGCACGCCAGCAACAGGGGCACGGCCAGCCGGACAGAACTGTCCAGCACCTGAATAAGGGTCAGAAAATCCATCAGTTGTCCCCCTTGCGCAGGGCCAGGAACACCCGCTCCACAGGCATCCGCACCATATTATCCAGCGCCCCGGTGAACAGGATTACCAGCGCCTGAATGACCACGATCAATTCACGCGGAATCTTGGTCCACAGCGCCAGTTCGGCCCCGCCCTGATAAAGAAACCCGAACAGGATCGCCGCCAGAAATACCCCGAACGGGTGACTGCGCCCCATCAGCGCCACGGCGATACCGATGAAACCGGCCCCTTCGGTGGCGTTCAGAACCAGCCTTTCGGCTTCGCCCATCACATTGTTGATCGCCATCATCCCGGCCAGACCGCCTGAAATAAGCATGGCAATCATGGTGATCTTGAACGGTGAAATCCCGGCATAAAGCGCCCCGGATTCGGAATGGCCATAGGCGCGGATTTCAAACCCCAGCTTGGTCCGCCAGATCAGCACCCAGATCAGAACACAGGCCCCGATGGCCACCAGCAGGCTGATATTGGCCGGTGCCGACTTGGAAAACGAAATACCCAAGGGACCCAGCAAATCATGCAGCGAAGGCAGGTGTACGGCGTCAGGGAACCGCGCGGTGGCCGGGTCCATTGACCCTTTGGGCCGCATCACATTGACCAGCACATAGTTCAGCACGGCGGCGGCGATAAAGTTGAACATGATCGTGGTAATCACGATGTGGCTGCCGCGTCTGGCCTGCAAATAGGCGGGGATTGCCGCCCAGGCGGCCCCGAACAGCGCGGCACCAAGCGTCGCGAATATCAGCGCCAGCGACCAGTGCGGCCAGGGGATATAGACGCAGACCATCGCCACACCCAAGCCGCCCAGCATCGCCTGGCCTTCGCCGCCGATGTTGAACATGCGGGCATGGAACGCCACTGAAACCGCCAGCCCGGTAAACATGAAATTGGTGGCGTAATACAGCGTATAACCCCAGCCATAGGACGACCCCAGCGCCCCGTCGATCATCAGCTTGACCGCCGCCACCGGGTCTTCGCCAATGGCAAGGATCACCAGCGCCGACAGGATCGCCGCCAGCACAAGGCTGATTAGCGGGATAAGGACCACGTCAGCCCATTTCGGCATTACGTTCATGTCAGGCACCCCCCTCTGAAACACCGGCCATCAGCAGGCCCAGTTCTTTTTCATCCGTTTCACCGGGCAGGCGTTCGCCCATGATATGCCCGTCGAACATCACCGCAATCCGGTCTGAAAGGGCGAATATCTCTTCCAGTTCGACCGATACCAACAGGACCGCCTTGCCCTGATCGCGCAGGGCGACGATTTGATTGTGGATGAACTCGATCGCGCCAATATCCACGCCGCGGGTCGGCTGGCCGATCAGCAAAAGGTCGGGGTTGCGCTCCATTTCGCGGGCCACGACCAGCTTTTGCTGGTTGCCGCCGCTGAAATTCTTGGCCGTCAACCATCCATCGGCGGGGCGGACATCGAATTTCTTGATCTTGGCGTCGGTGTCGTGGCGCAGGGCGGCGTTATCCATCAATATGCCACGCTGATAGGCCGGGTCGCGATGATAGCCAAAGCCGACATTTTCCCAGGCGTGAAAGTCCATGATCAGCCCTTCGCGCTGGCGGTCCTCGGGGACGTGGGCAATATGTTGCGCGCGCCGGGCCTGGCCGTCCGACCCCGGACCGCTAAGGGCCAGGGGTTCGCCGTTCAGCCGAACGGTCCCGGTCCCGGTTCGCATACCGCCCAGTACCTCAAGCAGTTCGGACTGGCCATTTCCGGCCACCCCGGCAATGCCGACGATTTCACCGGCGCGAACCGTCAGGTTAATGCCTTTGACCCGCTCAACACCGTTTTCATCGACCACGTGCAGGTTTTCGATTTCCAAAATCGGCTTGCCCGGTTTGGCTGCCACTTTGTCGACCTGCAACAGAACCTTGCGGCCAACCATCAGTTCCGCCAGATGCGCCGGGCTGGTTTGGGATGTCTTGACCGTTGCGGTCATTTCGCCACGTCGCATGACGCTGACCGTGTCGGTGATTTCCATGATCTCGCGCAATTTATGCGTTATCAGGATGATGGTTTTACCTTCTTCACGAAGGCGGTTCAGGATGCGAAACAACTGATCCGCCTCGGCGGGGGTCAGCACGCCCGTGGGTTCGTCCAGAATCAGGATGTCGGCCTGGCGGTACAGCGCCTTTAGGATCTCGACCCGCTGTTGCATGCCGACGCCGATATCTTCGATCACCGCGTCCGGGTCCACATCCAGCCCGTATTCTTTGGCCAACGTGGCCAGCAGGGTACGGGCCTTGGCCAGAGAGGGTTTCAGAAACCCGCCCTGTTCGGCCCCCAGAATGATGTTTTCCAGAACGGTAAAGTTTTCAACCAGTTTGAAATGCTGAAACACCATGCCGATGCCAGCGGCGATTGCCGCCTGGCTGTCGGGAATTTCGGTTTTGGCACCGTTTATGAAAATCTCGCCTTTGTCGGCTTTGTAAAAACCGTAGAGGATGCTCATCAGTGTGGATTTGCCCGCACCGTTTTCGCCGATGATCCCATGGATCGTACCGGGGGCGACACTGATGGAAATATCCTTGTTGGCCTGCACCGGCCCAAAGGCCTTGGAGATGCCGCGCAACTCGATAGCCGGAGCAGCAGTTGCCTGCTGCTCCGTGTTGTTTTGCGATGGCATGGCTTAAAAGCTCAGGGCCGGGCAGCTGTCGTTCGCGTAATAGCTTACCACTTCAAGGTCACCACTGATGATTTTCGCGCGTGCGTCTTCGACGGCGGCGCGCATATCGGCAGAGATCAGTGCCTCGTTATGTTCATCCACAGCATAACCGACACCCTCTTCGGCAAGCCCCAGAACCATTGAACCGGCACCAACATTGTCACCGGCTTTCATGGCCTCATAAACCGCGACATCGACGCGCTTCATCATGGATGTCAGAACCGAACCCGGGTGCAGGTGGTTCTGGTTGCTGTCCACGCCGATCGAGTAGATGTTTTCGTCGGCGGCTGTTTGCAGAACACCAACGCCTGTGCCACCGGCCGCCGCATAGACCACATCAGCCCCCTGGCTGATCTGTGCCTTGGTCAGTTCCGACCCTTTTACCGGGTCATTCCATGCCGACGGGGTGGTGCCGGTCATGTTTGCCACGATGTTAATGTCCGGGTTCACGGCCTTTGCGCCCTGCGCATAGCCACAGCCAAAGTGACGGATCAGCGGAATGTCCATGCCGCCGATGAAACCGATGGTTCCCGTCTTGGATGTCATCGCGGCCAGCATACCAACAAGATAGGAACCCTGATGTTCCTGAAAGCTGATCATCAGGACGTTGGCGGGAATTTCTGGCAGCCAGCCGTCGATGTTCACAAAGTTGGTGTCAGGATAGTCGCCGGCAATCGCCTCGACTGGTGTGGCAAAGGCAAAACCGGTGGTGATGATCGGGTTTGCGCCGGCCTCGGCAAAGCGGCGCAGGGCCTGTTCGCGCTGGGCTTCTGACTGAAGCTCGATCTCGTGAAAGCTGCCGCCGGTTTCTTCGGCCCAGCGGGTGGCACCGGCAAAGGCGGCTTCGTTAAAGGATTTGTCGAACTTGCCGCCCAGATCAAAGATGATCGCAGGGTCGGCCAGCGATGCGCCTGCCATCAGGGCAAGGGCGGCGGTGGCACCCATAAGGGATTTCATGAACGTCATTTGGTAACTCCCGGTTTGTTTTATGTTTGGGGCCTAAGGATTTTACCCTGTCGGCCCAGTCTAGCGAGCAGAACTGCTGTGGCGTGTTAAATTAGGCCGCAGCCAGACCAAAGGGTCAACCGCTTTTTAACCGGTTGGTCCAATAAGTCGTCCATATACCGTCAGGGCAGGCCGCGGGCCATAACCAGCGCATCGATGGGGGCCCCTTTGTTATGCCGGTAATACCCTTTCCGCCGCCCGCAGGGTTTGAACCCGCCTGCCTGATAAAGTGCGATGGCCCCTTGGTTGTCGGCGCCCACCTCAAGAAAGGCGCGGGTTGCGCCGCGTTGGTGGGCCGTGGCCTGCCAGGTCGTCATGCAGAGGCGGGCCAGACCCTGGCGGCGGAAATCGGGGTGCGTGGCGATGGTCAGCAGTTCGGCCTCGTCTGCGATGACACGCGCAAGGGCAAAGCAGCGCGCGTCGCCGGTGGCGAAACAGGCCGGGTGTTGCAACAGGCTGGTAAATTCGCCGGTGCCCCACGGGCGGGACCGGGTAAAGGCGGCGGCGTGGGTTGTGGCCATGTCGGCGGGGGTGATCAATCGAGCATCACAGGCGGGGCATTCCGCGACGGTGCCGCATCGGCGGGGCGCACGTATAGCGGGGCAGGGGGGTGGTTGGTGGTCTGCCAGCGTCTGGCGGTGATGTGGGCGATTGCCTCGGCCAGTGCCTGTGGACTGACCTGGGATTGCAGGTGCCTGCCATCCTGTTGCGCCTTGTCGGTGGCCGCGGGCACCGACAGCAATTGCGGGACGCAGGCCGGATCGGTCGGGTTGCACAGGTACACCATGTCACGCGGGGCCGGGATTGCCGGGCAGGTATCCGGGGCGGCCAGATGGGCGCGCGCCTCGCAGCCGCTGACCCCCACGGCGGGCACATCCAGGCCCAGGGCCAGCCCGCGCGCTGCGGAAACGGCGATGCGGATACCGGTAAAGTTTCCCGGTCCGACCCCGACGCCAATGGCCGTCAGGTCGCGCCAGCCAACCCCGGCATGGGCCAGCATTTCCTCAAGCAGGGGCATCAGCCGTTCGGCCTGACCCCGCGTCATATCTTCGGCTTTGGATGTGATAATTCTGTCCCCCGACAACAAAGCGGCCGCGCAATACGCGGCCGATGTGTCAAACGCCAGAATCAGTGGATCAGATGGCATCTTGGCTTAAACGCCTGTCGCTCAGACGGCGACCGGGCGTACCTCGGTCACTTCCGGGATATAGTGGCGCAGCAGGTTTTCGATGCCCATTTTCAGGGTCAGTGTCGAGGATGGGCAGCCCGCGCAGGCCCCCTGCATATGCAGGTATACCACGCCCCGGTCAAAACCGTGAAAGGTGATGTCGCCGCCATCCTGTGCCACGGCAGGGCGCACGCGACTGTCCAGCAGCTCTTTGATCTGGTTAACGATTTCGGCATCTTCGCCGGTATGCTCTGCATGGCCAGATGCCGTGTCCTGCGGACCTTCTATTGCTGGCTGGCCGGATTGGTAATGTTCCATCACCGCGCCCAGGATCGCCGGTTTGATATGGTCCCATTCCACCGCATCCTCTTTGGTTACGGTCACGAAATCATTGCCAAAGAACACGGCCACGACGCCGGTAACCGCAAAAATGCGGGTTGCCAAAGGCGATGTGCCTGCGGTTTCGGACGAAGGAAAGTCGGCGGTTCCTGCCTCAAGCACGGTCTGGCCGGGCAGGAATTTCAGGGTTGCCGGATTCGGGGTCGATTCGGTCTGGATGAACATGGGCGCGTCTCCGTTCTGCTTACCACCTGATATGCTGCCGGTTCAGAGGTAAGTCAAGGTTTGGAATGATTCTAAAGTGGGCGATGGCCAGCCATACCTTCTGGCCATGCCCTCTGGCCATACCCACCCGCGCCAAAGACCGGGCACCCCGGAATTATGTGATCGCCTCGAGCTTTTCTTTGCTCAGGTCACCCGGAACGATGGTGATCGGAATCGGCAAAGCTCCCGATGCACGGGTCATTTGCGACACCAGCGGCCCCGGACCTTTCTTGTCGTCACCCGCCCCCAGAACCAGAACCCCGATTTCCGGGTCTTCCTTTATCTGGGCCAGAATTTCCGATACCGCCTCGCCTTCGCGCAGGATCAGTTCGGGATCAACCCCTTGCCGGTCGCGCATCCATTTGGCGAACACCTCGAAATGGGCGCGAATACGTTCGCGGGCCTCTTCGCGCATCACTTCACCGACGCCAATCCAGTGATTGAACTCTTCCGGTGCAATGATCGACAGAATGGCCACACCGCCGCCGGTATGGGCGGCGCGCATGGCGGCAAACCGCATTGCATTCAGGCATTCAGTGCTATCGTCCAGAACGACCAGGAATTTACGCATGGCTTTTGCTCCCTTTTGAAGATGATGCAATATGCCCAAGCCACTGGCAACAGGTGCATTTGCAAAGTGGACCTTATGGTATCATGTCATCCGTTGGATGCGGCCCAGTCCCAGTACATTTCACGCACGCGCCGGGTGACTGGCCCGATCTGGTATTGCGTGTCGTCAAAGGCGGTGACCGGCGTGACCTTGGACATGTTGCCGGACATGAATACCTCGTCTGCCGCATGGAAATCGTCAAACGTCAGGACGGTTTCATGAACGGTCAGGCCATCGGCGCGCAGGTTTGACATGTGCCGCGCACGGGTGATCCCGGCCAGAAATGTGCCGTTGGCCACCGGGGTGAACACCTCGCCGTCGCGGACCATGAATATGTTGGCGGTGCCGGTTTCGGCAACATTGCCGATGGCATCGGCCACCAGCGCGTTGGAAAACCCCTTGCTGCGGGCCTCGGTCAGCATACGGGCGTTGTTGGGGTAAAGGCAGCCCGCCTTGGCGTTGACCACGGCGTCCTCCAGCACGGGACGGTGAAACCGGGTGCGGGTCAGTGTGACGCTGGCGCTGGGCGGGGCCATGGGGATTTGCTCAAGGCAGATGGCAAAGCCGGTTGTGTCGGGGCTGGGCACGATGGCCGTCGCATCGCCGTCGATGCCCCAATACATTGGGCGGATATAGACCGGGGTGTCCTTGGCATAGCTTTCCAGCCCTTCGCGGACCAGATCAATCATCGCATCGGTGGTGATTGTCGGCGTCAACATCAAAGCACTGGCCGAGCGGTTGACCCGCGCGCAATGGGCACCCAGATCAGGAGCCAGCCCGTCGAAATACCGGGCCCCGTCAAACACAGCCGACCCCAGCCATGCGCCGTGATCTGCCGCACGTATGATCGACACGTCGCCTTTGTGCCACTGTCCGTTGAAATAGGTGCGGATATTGGTGCCGGTCGCCATTCTGGTGCCTCCCTTATGATGGGGGCAGGGTAGGGCGAAATTGGGTCATAGGTCCAGACCTTTTATGCGTGACTCGTGCGCCGGGTGGCTTCAGACCGGCGCAACCATACCCACGATATCATAAGTCTTGCGCAGGATCGGCGCGGTGATTTCGCGGGCCCGCAGGGACCCACGCGACAGGATGCGGTCAATTTCGGCCGGGTCATTCATCAGGCGGGCCATTTCGGATGAGATAGGGCCAAGCTTTGACACGGCCAGTTCGGCCAGCATCGGTTTGAATGCGCCAAACTGTTTGCCGCCAACCTCGGCCAGGACCTGATCGACGCTTTGGTCGGACAGGGCGGCATAGATATTTATCAGATTGCGCGCCTCGGGGCGACCCTCAAGCCCTTTTACCTCGGATGGCAGGGCATCCGGGTCGGTCTTGGCCTTGCGGATTTTTCTGGCGATGGCGTCTGCATCGTCGGTCATGTTGATGCGGCTGGCATCCGACGGATCGGACTTTGACATTTTCTTGGACCCGTCACGCAGGGACATAACCCGTGTGGCGGCCCCTTCGATCACCGGTTCGGTCATGGGAAAGAAATCAACGCCATAGTCAGGGTTGAACTTGGCGGCGATATCGCGGGTCAGTTCAAGGTGCTGTTTCTGGTCCTCGCCCACCGGCACATGGGTGGCGTGGTAAACCAGAATGTCGGCCGCCATCAGCGCCGGATAACCAAACAGCCCAAGCGAGGCATTCTGCGCATTCTTGCCAGCCTTGTCCTTGAATTGGGTCATTCGCTGCATCCAGCCCATGCGGGCGACACAGTTGAATATCCACCCAAGCTGGGCATGTTCGGGGACCTGACTTTGATTGATCAGGATCGACTTTTCCGGGTCGATCCCGGCGGCGATAAAGCCGGCGCACAATTCGCGGGTGTTGTGGATCAGGTCCGCGGGGTTCTGCCAGACGGTGATCGCGTGCAGATCGACCATGCAATAGATGGTTTCAAAGGTATCGCCCTGCATGTCCACGAACCGTTTGATCGCGCCCAGATAATTGCCCAGCGTCAGCCCGCCGGACGGCTGAATGCCGGAAAATACGCGCGGTGTGAAGGTTGTTTCGGTCATTGCGGTAACTCCCGGCTGGAAAAAACGGTCTGCCCCGCTTACTCATGGGGCCAAGTATCGTCAACAGGCGCTGTTGGCCGGTATCACAAAGAAGCCCACAAGAAGCCCAATGGAGGCCATGACATGAGCAGTGAATCCTTTACCCCGGTGGTCAATCCGCTGCCGCCGGTGGTGGCCGCGTTATTTCTGATTATCATGGCGATTGAGGTGGTATTCTCACTTGGGGCGCGTGGGTTGATCGGTGGGCCGGGCGCGGTTGGCTGGCGGCTGGAGGCGGTTGAGAGCTATGCCTTTTCCGGCGATGTCGTTCGCTGGATGTGGGACACAGGGCGCTGGCCGGTTGAACATCTGATGCGGTTTGTGTCCTACCCGTTTGTGCATGGCTCCTTTACGCAGGCACTGTTTGTCGGGGTGTTTGTGCTGGCGATGGGCAAGATGGTCGCCGAAGTTTTCGGTGGCATTGCAATGTTGCTGATTTTTGTGCTGTCAGGAATTGGCGGCGCGCTGGGATATGCGGTGCTGACGACGGATTCATACCCGCTGATCGGTGGGTTTCCACCGGTTTACGGGCTGATCGGGGCGTTCACCTATATGCTGTGGCGATCGCTGTCGCTGGTTGGGGCCAATCAGGCGCGGGCCTTTACGTTGATCGCGTTTCTGATGGGCGCGCAGTTGGTGTTTGGCCTGCTGTTCGGGTTGCAGAATGACTGGATCGCCGATCTGGGCGGGTTTGTGACCGGGTTCGGATTGTCATTCTTTGTCTCGCCGGGCGGTTGGGCGCGGCTGCGGCGTGGGGTACAGCGGGATTAGGGATTGTTGACGTTTTCTTTTGGCCCCCGCGGCACCGCGATTAGTTTTTGAGCGGGCAGGTAAGGGGATGGGGGCGTGGTGGCATGGTTATCGCCTTTTTGCGGCTTGGCGGAATTCAGACAGGCGCACCGCGCCGATCAGTTGAGCAACGCCAAAATAAACCACGATGCCGGTAACAACGAGGGCCGCCAGCGCAAGATAGCGCCACCCGCCGGTATTCAGCGCCGGGGCCAATATCCGTTGCCCCCCCCAAAGCGCGCCACCCATGACCGCCGCCGCAACGCAGATCCGCCATATACGCGACCGGAACCGCGCATCAAACCGGGCCACATCACCAAAGGGGCGCGTGCCATTGAACAGCAGGGCAACCATCGCCCAACCGGCCAGCGTGGTGGCAACGGCGGGTGCCAGCCAGCCAAGCCACGGGATCAACCCGATGGCCAAGGCCACATTGACCCCCATGGCCATCAGCGCATAGCGAAACGGTGATTTGGTGTCCCCACGGGCAAAGAACTGTGGTTGCAAGATTTTTTGCAACACAAAAGCCGGCAGGCCAAGCCCATAGATTGCCACGGCACCGGCAACCGCCACACTGTCGGTCATGCCAAAGGCACCGCGTTCAAACAGCACCGAAACCAGTGGCAGCGGGATCACCACCAGCGCCACCGCCGATGGGATGGTCAGCGCCAGAGAGACCTCTCCGGCGCGGCTAAGGGCGTGACGCGCCCCGGTTTCATCCTTTGCGGCCAGACGGCGGCTGAGATCGGGCAGTAACACCACGCCAATGGCAATGCCCACCACCCCCAGAGGCAGTTGGTAAAGCCGGTCAGCGGCATAAAGCCAGCCCACCGCGTGATCGAAATAGCTGGCAACCTGTTGACCCACCAGCAGGTTGATCTGCACCACCCCTCCGGCCAGTGCCGCGGGCACTGCGACCGTCACCAGCCGGGCCATATCCGGCGTCCAGCGCGGGCGGCGCAGCCGTATGCCAACCCCGGCCCGCACAGCGGCCACCCAGACCAGCGCCAGTTGGGCGACGCCCGCAACCGGAATCATCCAGATCAGTGCGCGCGCCACATCGCCACCAAAGGTGGCCGCCAGCCCCATTGACGTGACCAGCAGCACATTCAGCAGGACAGGGGCCGCAGCAGCAGCCGCAAAGCGACCGGTGGCATTCAGCACCCCCGACAACAGCGCCGCCAGAGAGATGAACAGGATATAGGGAAAGGCGATGCGGCCAAAATCCACCGACAGATCAAACTGTTCCTGCCCCGCGAACCCGGCGGCCAGCCCATAGATCAGCCAGGGCATTGCCGCCTGGGAAACCAGCGTCAGCACAATCAGAACAGAGGCCAGCCCGGCAAAGGCATCTTCGGCAAAGCGCTGTGAATCCTCGCCTTTTTCCAGCTTGCCTGAAAACATCGGCACAAAGGCCATGTTGAACGCGCCCTCGGCAAAGAACCGGCGGAACATGTTGGGCAGGCGAAAGGCGACCACATAGGCCTCGTACAGGGGGCCGGTGCCCAGAAAGGCCAGGATCATCGCATCGCGCACGAACCCCAGTACCCGACTGGCCATGGTCCACATACCCACGGTCAGAAAACCGGACATCAGGCGGATTGGTTTCATGTTCTATTCACTGCTGAGAGGGTCGACACAGATTGTCAGCCTTTTTCCTGTCCTGCCCGATATTCTTATCCGGCATGCTTATCCGGTTCCCGGGCAGGGTGAAAGGTGCGCGATGCGGGGCAAGAGTGACCCATTTGGGCCACGGGGCCCGCGATCAGCGGGAAATCGCGACAAGAGGCTGGCATCCTGCCTGAATTCCATGCAAGTTTTGGGCACGCGTTCCCCCACATTCAAGGCCACAACAATGAAAAGACCTGTTCTGACATTTACCGCCGAAGTGAGCGATTGGGTAAGAGAAATCTATGCCCGCTCAGAAACCATTCTGGAATATGGCAGCGGGGGGTCCACGGTACTGGCGGCGGAAATGCCGGGAAAAACCATCTTTTCCGTTGAAAGCGACAAACGATGGGCGCGCGACCTTGGCAGGTACCTGAAGGCCAGTGAATGCCCGTCAAAGGTTCTCATGCATTATGTGGACATTGGTCGGACCGGCAAATGGGGCTCGCCCATCGATGGCAGCAAATTCAAATGGTATCATTTGTACCCGCTGTCGATCTGGGATCACCCCGAATTCCGCCAGCCTGATGTGGTCATGGTTGATGGACGGTTTCGGGTGGCTTGTGCGCTGACCACCATGCTGCGATGCCAGAAGAAAACCACCATCCTGTTTGATGACTATAAAAAGCGCCGTGGCTATCACATGATCGAAGATTATTTGGAGCCCAAGGAATTTCGCGGTAACATGGCGCTTTTTGAAACAGGGGAAACCGAATTCCCAAAGGCGGATATGGCAAAGATCCTGCGGGCCTTTAATAACCATTTTTAGGGACATGTCCGGCCTTGCCACGGGGCAATGGGCATGGGCAGTGCGCCTGAACCAAACCGGGTTCATGGTGCGCGCTATGGCAGCAAAATGGTCGACCCCTGGGTCTTGCGGTTTTCCAGCGCCCTGTGGGCCCGATCCGCGTCGGCAAGGGCAAATCGCTGGCCGATCTGCGCGGTAATCACCCCGCGCGACAGGGCATCCCAAACGGCGGTGCTGGCTTGGTGAACCTTTTCATAAGTGTCTGTGTAATGGCCGTAATTCGGGCGTGACAGGGTCAGCGAGCTGGCTGCAAGGGCACCGATGTCACGCGACCCGATATCGCCGGATGCCTGCCCGTAAGACACAAGGTGTCCGCAGGGGCGCAATGCGGCAACCGAATGGTCGAAACTATCGCGCCCGACCGCATCAAACACCACATCAACCCCGTGTCCGCCGGTCAGATCGCGCACCTGTTGTTCAAGGCTTTGCAGGCCGGGCTGGATCACATGCGCGGCCCCTGCCTGTTTGGCGGTGCGGGCCTTTTCAGGCGATGGGGTGACCCCGATCACGGTGGCCCCCATGGCGCTGGCCCATTC
>DAOUPC010000134.1 GCA_030626365.1 Paracoccaceae bacterium | reverse complement strand
TTGCCTTTGACAACTGTGCCCTCTTTGGGCGTGTCCATTTCGAAGCTTTCGTTCAGGAGGGCTTCGAATTCCTCCATTGATGTCTCTTGAGCCATTAGGGTCTCAGTGTCCTTTATATCGTGTTTGCGGGCCGTGCGGTTGTCTCCGCCGGTCTTTCAGGTTTCAGTTGGTCAACAAGACATTTAAAAACAAACCATACGCAAAACAAAGAGGGCCGGTGGTTCCGACCCTGCTCGATATCTTTGGCTTGCGGCGTTTTCGCCTTGTTAACGGCTGGTCTATACCCAAACTGCATGCCGGACGCAAGGGCAGCCAGTTGATTGGCGGATCACGCCGCGACCCGCACGGATTCTGAAACCGGCGCGGCGGTGGCGGGTGTGCCCACCCCAATATAGGCCATCAGCACCTGGGCCTCATAGCGTGTCAAAGTGGGGCGCACCGTCGGGCCGTATTTGCGCCAGTTCGCACCATATTCAGGAAAGCGTTCAAGAAGCTCTGATCGCGCATCCGGCGAAAAGCTGGAAATGGCCATATCACCGGGGTGCAGGCTCTCTGTGGTCAATCCATTTGATACAAGAATCTCGTGCTGATCGAAAAGCAGGTGAAAGTATTCGACCCCGTCAACAACATCCGCAGGCCGTGCCGGGGTGGGTCCGACCAGGTGTTTGGCCGCAACCAGCACCTCGCGCGATCGGAAAAGAAGCTCTGCCTCCCATCCGTTTACAAGTATCCGGTGCTGGGGCGAAACCCAGAGATCACGGTACGGTTGCCCCGGCCCCAGGAAATCTTGCGGAATACAGACCGGACGGTGATTTGCATCGCACAAAAGGTCCGAAAAGGTCAGTTTTCGGGATGATACCCACCGCAAGGGAACCGCCTGCCCACGGGAATTCAGGACAACATCGCCCGCAACCAGTGTTTCAACCGGGACATACCCATCCGGGGTCTTGATCAACGTGCCGCCGACAAAACATATTGGAACGTCATTTACGTTATCCAGATTATCAATAGGGTGGGCACCATTGGGGAACGCATCCATCGTTTCCTCGGTCATCGTGCCATCTGCCAGAAAGAAATAACGCTGCCCGTCATCGGTGGTGATCACGATAATCTCTTCTCCGCGCAGGTCCTCGCCGTTCACATCTTTCAGCTTGTTGGTGAATGGTAGGTTCCCGGAAAATTCTACCGAAAAGAACCGCTCGACCCCATCGACAAGAACGGTGGTATCGGGATCAAAGTCACCATTGTTATAATCCAGAACAAGGTCGCCGGAATCCCCGCTCGAGAACACCAGTGTAGTGGTGGGCGTCTTACCGGAAGTCTGTGCATTCAAAGATGCATTGTTCGCGTTCGAGCTGTCGCCCCTCGCGTAAAAGGTCTTGGTTGCCATTGCCTGTGCCTGTATTCTGCCTGCTCGCAGATCGTATCGATTGTTTCTTATTTTTTAGTAAATCTTTGTTTACAGTGGCATTGTTGTGCCCAATTAAGGCGGAAATATGGCAGGCCGCCACATTTCAGCAATAGCGTTCCGGGCCGATCCACTGATCCTGGCTGTAACGGTCACCATGGGCCCAGCCGACAGGCAGGACATTTTCGATCTGTTGCAGGTCACTTTCCGACAGTTTCAGATGTGCGCCTGCCACCAGATCACGGAAATGCCCGACTGACCTTGTGCCGGGGATCGGAATTACATGATTGCCCTGGTGCAAAAGCCAGGCAATGGCCAGCCCGGCGGCCGGGATGCCCATATCGGCGGCCAGCGCGCGAAATCCGTCAGTGGTGCGCAGGTTGGCCGACAGGTTGGGTTGCATGAACCGTGGATTACCGGCCAGAAACCCCAGTTTCGGGATTGCATCCACCGGCAGCGGATCATCCGTCAGCAACGACCGCCCCACCGGAGAGAACGCCACCAAGGCAGTGCCCAGATCGGCGCAAGCCTGCACCAGCCCCAGTTCGGGCGACCGGGTCGACAGGGAATATTCGGACTGAACCGCGCCGACAGGATGCACCGCCGCCGCCCGGCGCAGGTTGGTGGGTGAAATTTCGGAAAACCCGATGGCGCGGGTTTTTCCGGACTTTACCAGACGGGCAAGGTTTTCGGTGGCCTCTTCGATTGGTATCGCAGGGTCACGGCGATGAATATAGAACAGATCAACCTGCTCCAGCCCCATGCGGGTCAGGGATTTGTCCAACTCGGCCTCAAGGTACGCCGCTGAATTTCCGAAATACCGGTTGCCGTCGCTATCACGGGCGATACCGGCTTTGGTGGCGATCTGAAACTGATCTTGCGCCTTTGGGTGGGCCTTTAGAAAGGTGCCGATGACGGTTTCGGATTGCCCCATGCCATAAACATTCGAGGTATCAATATGGGTCACGCCCAGTTCCAGCGCGGCATTCAGAATCGCGTGGCTGGCGGCCTCGTCCGTGGGTCCGTAGAAATCGGAAAAGGACATGGCACCAACGCCGATGGCTGACGTCATGGGGCCATTCTGCCCAAGGGGTCGTTGCTGCATGTGCTGGCTTTCTTTTATTGGGCTTTTATCGGGATGCTTGGGTTTTGGTCTCGACCGTGCGGATCGCGGCGGTAACGGCGTCATTTATGTTCATTTCGGATGTATCAATCAATACCGCGTCCGGTGCCGGTTTCAATGGTGCCTCGGCCCGGTTCATGTCGCGGTCATCGCGGGCAACCACATCTGCGAGAACCTGTTCGCGGGTTATGTCCAGCCCCTTGCCCGTCAGTTCCAGATAGCGCCGTTCGGCGCGCACGCCCGGACTGGCAGTAACAAACAGTTTTGCCTTTGCGTTGGGGCAGATCACCGTACCAATGTCGCGCCCGTCCAGAACGGCCCCCCCGATACGGCGGGCAAAGGCGCGCTGAAAATCAACCAGCGCGGCGCGCACGTCAGCGATTACCGCGACTTTGCTGGCGGCCTGCGCCACCTCTGGTGTGCGCAGGTTGTCACGCCCAAGATCATCGGCCGTCAGCGAACGGGCGGCGGTAACCGGGTCTGTTCCGGTCAGCGTCAGCGCACCCACCGCGCGGTAAAGCAGGCCGGTATCAAGATGAGGCAGGTCAAAATGCGCCGCGAGCGCCTTGGAGATCGTGCCTTTCCCCGCCGCCGCCGGGCCATCAACGGCAATTGTAAAGGTTTCGTTCATTATGTCCTCCGTCGTGATACGGCCACCATGGCGTCAGCCGCTGGTCCTGCTCAGGTTCGCGCCCAGCCCGCCCATCAACGGTTCGAAAATCGGAAAGGACGTGGCGATCGGGCTGCCGTCATCCACGGACACGGGGTTTTGTGCGCCCATGCCCAGCACCATGAACGACATGGCAATCCGGTGATCCAGATGGCTGACGCAGGTCGCCCCGCCCGGCACGCTTTTCGGGCCCATCCCGGTGACTGACCACCAGTCTTCGCCATCCTCGACGCTGATACCGCAGGCGCGCAAGCCATCGGCCATCGCCGCGATCCGGTCGCTTTCCTTGACCCGCAATTCGCGAACCCCCGTCATCATGGTAATGCCCGTCGCGTGGGCCGCCACCACCGACAGCACCGGATATTCGTCGATCATGCTGGCGGCGCGTTCAGGCGGGACATTGATACCCTTCATGTCGGGCGAAAACCGGGCGCGCAGGTCGGCCACAGGTTCGCCGCCCTCGGTGCGCTCGTTCTCATAGGTCAGATCGGCACCCATTTCGCGCAGGGTGGTGAACAGACCGGCGCGGGTCGGGTTCAGCCCGATTCCCGGCACCAGAACATCCGAGCCGGGCACAATCAGCGCAGCACAGACAGGAAAGGCCGCACTGGACGGATCGCGTGGCACGGCGATGGTCTGTGGTTTCAGCTCGGGCTGTCCGGTCAGGGTGATAACCCGGCCTTGGTCGGTTTGCTCAACCGTTACTTCGGCCCCAAAACCCACCAGCATCCGTTCGGTGTGATCGCGGGTGGCTTCGCGTTCAATGACCACGGTTTGCCCCGGCGCGTTCAGCCCGGCCAGCAATACGGCGGATTTCACCTGCGCCGACGGAACCGGCACGCTATAGCACACCGGTACCGGGTCGGGCGCGCCAACGATGGTCATTGGCAACCGCCCGCCGTCGCGCCCGACCGATTGCGTGCCAAACAGCGCCAGCGGATCGGTGATACGGGCCATGGGGCGGCCATTCAGGCTGGCGTCACCCGTAAATGTCGCGGTTATCGGCGAGGTGGCCATCGCGCCCATGATCAGCCGGACGCCGGTGCCGGAATTGCCACAGTCGATCACCTGATCGGGTTCGCCAAACCCGCCAACGCCAACACCATGCACCGACCAACTGCCGCCACCGTGGTTGGTGACTTCGGCCCCAAAGGCGCGCATGGCCCTGGCGGTATCCAGCACATCATCGCCTTCAAGCAGGCCGGTGATGCGGGTTTCACCCACCGCCATCGCCCCAAGGATCAGGGACCGGTGCGATATGGATTTGTCGCCCGGAACCTCGGCCACGCCGGTCAGGGGGCCACATGGGGTCGAGGTCATTGGAATTACGGGCATGGGGCATCCTTTGGTTGCGGTCTTGTCGGCGGATATGTTCTATGGATTTTCGCCCCAATCCGATGTCTGTTCGTTCGACAATATCGAATTGAAAACGCCCATACCCTGTTTAATCGGCGTTATTGGTCTGTGCCCGCACAAAGGCGTCACGTGCGCGCATCGCTTTGCCATAGGCCAGCATCTTTTCGTTCTCGACCGGGAATTTTGCGCCAGCCGCCCAGTTCAGGCAATGGGTACAGACAATATCGGCAATGGTCATCGTTTCGCCCATCAGGAACGGCCCCGTCAGCCGGTCGGCAAGCAGTTCAAGATTGCGGGCAAATTCCCACTTCAGGCTGTCTTTCACCTCGGGGACGCGTTTGTCCTCGGGCAAGGAAAAGCTGTGGCGGGCCGCGGTCCACAACACGGCATCCAGTTCATCCAGAATGGCGTGGGTCAGGGCATCCTGATGCGCCCGATCAACCGTTCCGGCGGGATAGGTCAGCGCGCCATGTTTGTCCACCAGATAGGTGATGATCGCGGTGGAATCGGAAATTACGGCGTCACCGTCAATTAGCACGGGTATTTTGCCCGACGGGTTCAGCGCCAGCACTTCGGGGCTGCGCGGTGATGCCTTGAGCGTTTCATAGGGCTGGTTGATTTCTTCCAGCATCCACATAACGCGGAATGCCCTGGATTGTAGTTTTCCGATAACTTTATACATGACAACCTCTTGTCTGGTTCGTCGGCAACGTCCGCCCTGTGCGGGCTGACGTCAAGGGGTGATCAGCGGCGGCGGCCCAGCATGGCCAGCCGGATCAGTGCGCGTTCCATTACCGCCATTGCCGGGGCGGTTTGCCCGGCAGACCGCAGTTGCAGGTCTGTATCGGTCAGAACCGTCAGGGCAGTTTCCAGCCTTGCCGGGCCCCAGTTCTGGGCCTGACGCACAACCCGGTCGCGGCGCTTTCCATAGACCGGGGGGCGTAACCGCCCAACCCCTGCTGCCGCCCCGCCGGGGTCCGAGGCCGCCGTATAAAGCGTGCGGAAATGCCGGGTTGCGCCAATACAAAGGCCGACCGCATTGGTGCCCTGCGCCTGAAGACGACGAATCAGCGGGCCTATTTCTCCGCTGCGGGCCTCGGCGACCACGTTCAGGACATCATCCAGCGCGGCCTCGGTTGATTGCGGTGCGCAGGCGTCGATGTCTTCCAGGCTTAGTGGGCTGTCATCGCTGCGTTTATACAGCGCCAGCTTTTCGATGGTCTGGGTAAAGTCGCCCGGCCCAAGGTCGCCGGCCAGGCCCGTTAGGGCGGCCATCGAATCGGGCGGCACCGCGCGGATGCCTGCGGATGCCAGGGTGCGTTCAATCTCGGCGCGGGTGGGTGGTTCGTCGTAAATGCCGACGGCAAAGGCATTTGCGTGGGTCTCGAACATCTTGCGCAGTTTCGAACTGGGCTTTAGCGCCCCCCCCGTTACGATGATTTGCGCGTCCCCCGGTGCCCATTCCTTTAACGCGGTCAGGATTGCCGGGGCGGCGACGTCGGTGGTTTCCTCGACAAAGGCGGCGCGCGGGCCGGGAAAGAACCCAACGGCCTTGATCGCATCCATCAACAGGGCCGGTTCCTTGCGCAGATCAGCCCCCGCCATCCGGGTCAGGCGCATTTCCTCGTCTGCGTTATCGCCCAGAAGGGCGGCAATCACCTTTTGACGCTTGATCGCCACGCGCATGGCATCTGCGCCATAGATCAGCAGGCCGGTTCGGTTCGGGTCAGGTTTGGTGAAATAGCTATCCGCATCGCGGGTGTTCAGCTTCATTGCGCGATATCCGCAGAAGTAGCCGCAGAAGTATTTTCTGGAATATTTGCCGTGGTATATAGCTGCGTGGTGATCTGATCGGCCAGAATGACCATCAACCGCGCGCGTGCATCACGTTCCGCGGCAAGCGTTTCAATGGTCGACCCGGTGGCTGAATAGCCGGTGAAATTATCGACCGCACCCGAAGCAATGATGTTTTCGCTTGCGATGTCGTGCAGCACATAACCGACCTTGCCCACGATGCTATAGCGGGTGGTTTCGTTTGAGGCGGTAACCGCCTGCCCCTGCGCTTGCGTTCCCAGTGTCAGCGACAGGCGATAGGCCGCCGTTTCGGGCCGGCCCAGCCGTTCCTCAAGGTTTTGCACCAACAGATAGGCATCAACCGATTCGGGTACGGCCACCTCGACCTTGCCGCGCAGGGCGGATGCGGTGCCGCCGGGGGCATAGACCGGGGTAAAGCCACAGGCCGCGAACAGGGCCAGTGGCAGGAAAAACAGGGTTCTGCGGTTAAACAACGACATTTACGATCCGACCGGGGACAACGATGACCTTTTTCGGCACCCCCCCGTTCAGCGCCTTTTGCACAGCGTCCACCTTTAGTGCGATTTTTTCAACCTCTGCGCGGTCCATGTCACGCGGCACGCTGATTTCCGCGCGCCGTTTGCCGTTGACCTGGATCGGCATTGTTACGGTGTCATCGACCAACATGGTTTCGTCCGCTTGCGGCCAAGGTGCCGTGGTGATCAGCCCCTCACCACCCTGATGCGCCCAGATATCTTCTGCCAGATGGGGCACCACAGGGGCCATCAACTGGGCCAGGGTCATGATGGCGCTGCGCTGGGTGGCATGGCTGGCCGTGGATTTCCCAAGCAGGTTGGTAAACGCGTATAGTTTGGCAATGGCGGCGTTAAAGCCAAAGCTTTCGATGCCTTGTGTCACGTCGTGGATCGCCTTGTGCATTGCGCGCAGCAACTCTTGATCGTTCTGACCTTTGGCTGTGGGGTCGATCGCGGCGATGCGGTCATTCATCAGCCAGACGCGGGACAGATATTTAAAGGCGGCCTCGGCCCCGGATGCGGTCCATTCCACATCCCGTTCGGGGGGCGAATCGGACAGCACAAACCAGCGGGCCGTGTCGGCACCATAAGCCGAGATGATGCTCACCGGATCGACCACGTTTTTCTTGGATTTGGACATTTTGGCCGAAGGGATGATTTCAACCTCT
>DAOUPC010000048.1 GCA_030626365.1 Paracoccaceae bacterium | reverse complement strand
TCGACGCACAGGCACGAACACGACAGCAACTATGGGTTTTCCCTGTCCATCTGGGACCAGATGTTTGGCACCTATGTCGCACAGCCCGAGGATGGGCATGACAACATGACCATAGGGCTGCGCTGGCAGGATGAGCGCCCCGCCAAACTGGGCTGGTCGCTGCGCCTGCCGTTTGACAAGCTGTGACATACGCGCGCCTGAATGCAGCGGCCATGGCACACGGCTTGCTGATCATGGGGGCGCTGCATCCGGCAAAATGCGGGGCCAAACAGTTAGAGGGCGGCACATTAGTCCTGTTGGGGGCAGGTGGGGCGTTCTGGCCGGTCTTTTCTGCCTCGCCCGAGGCACTGGATGGGCAAGCTGACCCGATTGACCGCTGGTCAACCCGCGTGGTCGGTGATCTGGCGGCGCAATACGGGGCGGGGGCGTTGCACCCCTTTGGTGGCCCGCCTTATGCGCCGTTCATCGACTGGGCACGCAAATCCGGCCGGGCCTTTGACAGCCCCACAGGGATGTTGGTGCATGATACAGTTGGCATGATGATTTCCTATCGTGGCGCACTGCATTTTCCCAAAGTGCTGGAAATTCCCACCCCACAAGGCCCCTCGCCTTGTGAAACCTGCCCGGATCAGCCTTGTGTCAACACCTGTCCGGTTGGTGCGCTGCGCAGCGATACACCCTATGACCTGCACGCCTGCCACACCTATCTGGACGCGCGCGCAGGGGCCCAGTGCATGACGCAAGGCTGCGCCGCGCGCCGGGCCTGCCCGGTCAGTACCGGGGCCGCCCGCCAGTCGGCGCAATCCGCACACCACATGCAGGCCTTTCACCCCGGATAACCGGACCCATCACACCAAATGAAAAAGGCCGGGTACGAAACCCGGCCTTTCCAATCATATGCAGCGCAGATCAGTGCCCGAGAATTTGGCTCAGGAACAGTTTCGTGCGCGGGCTTTTCGGGTTGTTAAATAACTCTTCCGGTTCGTTCTGTTCGACAATCTGACCTTCATCCATAAAGATCACCCGGTTCGCCACCTGACGGGCAAAGCCCATTTCGTGGGTCACGCAGAGCATGGTCATGCCCTCTTCGGCAAGCTCGATCATAGTGTCGAGCACCTCTTTGATCATCTCGGGGTCCAGTGCCGATGTGGGTTCATCGAACAACATGATGCGCGGACGCATGCAAAGCGAACGGGCGATTGCCACACGCTGTTGCTGACCGCCGGACAACTGGCCGGGGTACTTCAGCGCCTGTTCCGGGATCTTTACCTTTTCCAGGAAATGCATTGCCGTTTCTTCGGCCTCTTGCTTGGGCGTCTTGCGTACCCAGATCGGGGCCAAAGTCAGGTTTTCCAGAATTGTCAGGTGCGGGAACAGGTTAAAGTGCTGAAACACCATCCCCACTTCGCGCCGGATTTTGTCGATATTCTTAAGGTCATTCGACAGTTCCGTACCATCCACCATGATCCGCCCTTGCTGGTGTTCTTCCAGCGCGTTCAGGCAACGGATCAGCGTGGATTTACCAGACCCCGAAGGGCCGGCAATCACGATCCGTTCGCCCTGATTGACGGTTAGATTGATGTCTTTCAACACGTGGAACGATCCGTACCACTTGTTCATGTTGGTGATTTCAATTGCGATCTCATCCGAGACTTGCATCTTGGCGCGATCAGCGGTGCGTTTAGTAGCCATTTCAGACATTTTTGGTTTCCTTATCTGTGGCCAGTCTGAAGCTTGCGCTCCAGATACATGGAATAACGGGACATGGAGAAGCAGAAGACCCAGAACATCAGTGCGATAAAGCCGTACAGCTCCCACACGATACCGTTCCAGGCGGCGTCTGCCCTGATTGCGTTTGACAGCCCAAGAGGATCAAGAAGGCCAATCACCGACACCAGCGTGGTGTCTTTGAACAAGCCAATAAAGGTGCTGACGATCCCAGGGATCGATATTTTCAGCGCCTGAGGCATGATGATCAGCCGTTGGGCCTGCCAGTAATTCAGTCCCAGACTATCGGCACCTTCATACTGACCGGTTGGCAAAGCAGCCAAACCGCCCCGGATAACTTCGGCCATATAGGCCGCCGAAAACAGGGTGGCCATCATGATGACCCGCATGATGATGTCAAAGTTGGTTCCCGGCGGCATAAAGATGTTCAGCAGCGTCGAGGCCACAAACAGCAGGGTAATCAACGGCACGCCGCGAATGAACTCGATAAAGCCCACGCACAGCGCCCTGACGATCAACAGATCCGACTGACGCCCCAAAGCCAGGACAACCCCGATCGGAAGCGAAAAGCCAATGGCGACAACACCAATTGTCAATGACAACAGCAAGCCACCGAATTTACGGCTTTCCACGGATTCCAACGCCAATGGGATGATGCTGGTAAGGGCACCGGAAACGATACCCGCCAAAAACATCCACCAGACCACTGCCGCAACAAGACCGGCAATAAGGCCGGCCAGCCCGCTCATTTTTTTGCTGACAACGCCATGGACCAGAAAGCCAATGACAAATCCGGCCAGAACCGCCAGCGGCACCCAAAGAGAGCCACCCCAAAGCAGCCAAGGCATCAGGAACGGATACAACGCCGAGAACCATATCAGTTTGGCCGGAACCTTGTCGGCAAAAAGGACAGGTGCCAGCGCCACGAACAACAAGATGAACGTCAGGATAGGGCGCCAATAAAACTCAGAAGGATAGAACCCCATGAAAAGCTGAACCCAGCGATCACGGATAACCCCCCAGCACGCCCCAGATAGGTGGCCCTCGCGGCCCAGCCCATGCAGGATTTCACGGCACTCAGCCAGTGAAGTGGCCCCCCAGGTCGGCGAAATGGCCCAAGGCAGGATCGCCGACAGAATCAGATAAAGGAACGCCATCGACGCAAGGCTTAGGATTGAGTTGCCCCAACTGGAAAACAGATTGCTCCGCATCCAGCCAATAACACCTACCGAAGATGCAGGTGGTTCCTGCTCGGATAGCATGTCGGTGCGAACAAAAGAAACATCTGACATATCACCTCTCCTCCAGTTTGACGCGTTCGTTGTACCAGTTCATGACCATCGAAATGGACAGTGAGATGGCAAGATAGATCATCATTGTCAGCATAACTGCCTCCAACTCCCGTCCGGTCTGGTTCAGGGTAATCCCCATCAGCGTTCCGGTGATGTCCATATATCCAACCGCGATCGCCAGAGACGAGTTTTTGGTCAGGTTCAGGTACTGGGAAATCAGCGGCGGAATGATCACCCGCAACGCCTGAGGCAACACAACCAGACTCATCGTCCGGTTCGGGCGCAGGCCCAGTGCCGCCGCGGCCTCGGTTTGACCATGGCTGACAGCCATGATGCCCGCGCGCACGTTCTCGGCGATAAAGGCCGCCGTATACAGCGACAAAGCCAACCACAAAGCAATCAGCGAGTTGCGCATATGGATACCACCCCTGAAGTTGAACCCCTTCAGTTCGGGATACCCCAGGTGGAACCCCAGGGCGGCCAGCACGATGATCAGCGGCACGGCAATCACAGCCAGGCGCAGATGCCATGTCCTTGGTCGGTTACCCGTGGTTTCCTGAACGTGGTTCGCGTTTTTCTTGATTCGGATGCTCACGTAAAGACCCGCGAAAAACACCGCCATAAGAAGCACCAGGTCCATGGACACATCAAACCGGAAAGACGAAGTTCCCAGGAAATGCACATCGCCCAGACTGCGCGAAAACAGGGGTTCTGGAATGTAGACACCGCGGTTTGTCACGGCAACCGTGTCATACAGCTTCATCGTTGCGGTGGGATCTTCGCCTTTGAACGCCCTGGGCGCTGGTAAGGTCTCGATCATCACGGCCATCGCAAACACGATCCACAATAGCACAGGCACATTGCGGAAGGTTTCCACATAGATCGTCATAATCTTTGACACGACCCAGTTGTTGGACAGGCGCAAAACACCGATTGTCACGCCAAGGATCGTTGCAGTGATACAGCCCAGAACCGCCACAACCAGCGTATTCAGCAGGCCAATAAAGGCCGCGCGCATGTGGGTGCTTTGTGAATTATAATCCAGAAGGCGTTGGTTGATGTCATAACCGGCAGGCTCACCCAGGAAACGAAAGCTGGGTTCTTTTCCCAACTCTTGCAGGTTTTGCGCGGTGTTGTTGAACAACCAGCCAAGTAAAAGAAGGAACCCGATCAGCGCGATGATCTGAATGGTCATCGATCGATACCGGGTGTCGTATATCAGCATACCTAGCCGAAACGACTCCTTAGGAGGGTCGGTAAGTGTTGTCATCTGGGATGTTCCCCGTTGTTCGGCCTTGTTTTTTTGTCAGCTCTGTGGCTGTTGGCCGAGTTTTGGTCGTACTTAGAAAAAAGGGCGCAGGATAATCCTGCGCCCTTTCATTTTGATTTTAACGGAACGGCGGTGAGTAGATAAGACCACCGTTGGTCCACTGTGCGTTCAGACCACGTGCCAGACCGATCGGTGTATCTTCGCCGATGTTCTTGGCAAAGATCTCACCATAGTTACCACCAGCGGCGATAGCGTTCTTGGCCCAACCTGCGTCCAGACCCAGCATTTCGCCCAAGGTACCTTCGGTGCCCAGGATGCGGTTGACTTCAGGGTTGTTGGTGCCTGCCGACAGCTCAGCGATGTTGGCCGACGAAATGCCCATCTCTTCAGCAGAGATCAGAGCATTCAGAGTCCAACGGACCACATCGCCCCATTCGTTGTCGCCATGACGGACCAGCGGGCCGAGCGGCTCTTTCGAAATGATTTCAGGCAGCAGAACATGGTCGCCCGGGTTTTCGAATGTTGCACGTGTCGCGGCCAGGCCGGATGCGTCTGTGGTGAAAACATCGCAGGCACCGGCAAGGTACTGCTGCTGTGCTTCAGAGTTGGTTTCGATCGGAACCGGCTCATAGCTGATGTTGTTCGAACGGAAATAGTCCGCCAGGTTCAGCTCGGTTGTGGTGCCGGTCTGGATACAGATGGTTGCGCCATCCAGATCTTTGGCCGATGAAACGCCCAGATCCTTTGGGACCAAAAAGCCCTGACCGTCATAGTAGTTCACGCCAACAAAGGTGAACTTGAGGTCAACGTCACGGCTGAACGTCCATGTGGTGTTACGCGCCAGCATGTCGATCTCGCCCGAGGCCAACGCGGTGAAACGCGTCTTACCTGTTGTTGGAACGAATTCAACTGCGGCCGAGTCACCCAGAACTGCGGCGGCAACGGCACGACAAACCGATACGTCAAAGCCGTTCCATTCGCCATTTGCATCCGGCGCAGCAAAGCCCACCAGACCCGTCGTTACACCGCAATTCAGCTTACCGCGTGCCTTAACGTCATCCAGCGTGCCCGCCGCAGCAACACCTGCTGCAAGACCGGCGACTGCGAGTGCGCCAAAAAATACTGTTTTTTTCATTTTTACCTCTTCCTGATACTCCGCTGCATTTTTGCAGCGGCTCCCCCGGTACGTTTGTACCAATTCGGATACCGAACAAGGCACAGCCTTTTTCGGTGGGTCCAAGTTTGGCCGGATTCATCAACAAACGTCAAGTGGCGGATCAGAGAAATCGATGTTTCAGGGGCAACATTCCCCTGGGTAAAGCAGACAAAAAGGCCGTCAGTGCGATTCTGGGCGATTCTGGGCGGTCAGGACACGTCATAGAACCGTTTAGCGTGCAGAAAAGCCTGCCGTTTCGTTTCGGTCATTATCTGCGCTTCGTCATCCGAGCCCCACTGTTCCCGCTGCCATATCTCGTCCAATTGTGACAAATTCCAGATATCGTCAGCGCCGCGCCAATCCAGCGCCGCAGCAAAGCCCAGAACCAGTGACCCCGACAGGCTGACCAGATCATGAAACGCCGCCAGTTGAAAATTGCTCAGCGCATGAACCCGCGTGGACAGGCGGGCCAGGGCATCCGGGGCCTGCGGATGGTGAACCACCCCGCTATGCACCGCCAGCCTTGCATCCAGAACATCCTGCGCCCAATCCAGCGCCGGACCCCATTGGTCCGCCTGCCGCCGGATCAGGTCCTCGGGGCTGTCAGCGCGATAACACAACAGGTCAGAATCACCGTATGCGGCCAGCATGTCGGCAACTTCGCCATGCTGCTGCGCAACCTTGTCGATCGCCGCATTGGCCGACCGGGTGAACGGCATGTCGGCGGGGTTGATCACCCCCGTCTGCGCGTCCCATTCATCAGCTACAGCCCCGGCCATTCCCTGCGTCGGCAACACCAGCGACACCTTGGCCGGGGTCTTGACCCGCCGGCCATCCAGTTCAACGGCAAAACCGCCATCCTCGGGCACCACGGCAACGTCTTTCCAGAACCGTTTGGCTTTCCATTCACTGCTCATGCCGGGGTATTCCATATCTGATCAAGGGCCGGGTGAAGGGCCATAAAATAGTCAACCAGCGGCCCGGTCACTCCAGATCCTCAAACGGATCATCAGGCACATCCGATGGGGACCACTGAAATGTCCCCCAGGTTTCTGCCATGTGGTCAGGTAACGGGGCCGTCAGATGCAGCTTGGCCCCGCTTACCGGATGTTCAATCATCAATGTGCGCGCGTGCAGGTGCAGTTTGCGGCTGATATCGCCACCCAAATGCGCACCCCAGCCATCGCCAAGGTTATCCTGCCCGGACCCGCCGTATTTGCCGTCACCAACAATCGGATGACCCAGTTCGGCCATATGTGCGCGCAACTGATGGGTGCGCCCCGTCACCGGATAAAGCGCCATCCACGCCGCACGTTTGGCCACCGCCTCAAGCACCGTATATTCGGTCACCGCCCGTGTGGCGCCGGGGGTTTCGTCAATGTCGCGGGGGTGGACGTTTATCATCTTTTCCCCCTCGCCCCGCGTGCCATGGCCGGCCGCCTTGACCAAACCGTTGCGGATGCTGCCCGCCTTGGGGTGCGGCACACCGGCCACCACGGCCCAGTAAATCTTGCGTGTTTCACGATGCCGGAAGCTGGCCGTCAGGCGCGCCGCCACTTCGCGGGTGCGCGCCAACAGCAAAACACCTGATGTGTCCTTGTCCAGCCGGTGAACCAGCCGTGGTTTTTCGTCCAGATCAAAGCGCAGCGCCTCGGCCAGCCCATCCACATGGCGGGACTGACCACTGCCCCCCTGCACCGCCAGCCCCGATGGCTTGTTCAGCGCCAGAACGTGATCGTCGCGATAAATCACGCAAGACCGGATCATATCGGCATCGGCCTTGGAAACCCGGATTTGCGCGGGCGCGGGCATGTGGTCTTTGTCGGGCAAGGGCGGGATACGCACCAGTTGGCCAACGTCCAGCCGGGTGGATGCCTTGACCCGGCCACCATCGACCCGCAGTTCCCCCTTGCGGCACATCTTTTCGATCCGCCCCTGGCTTACATGCGGAAACAACCGGCGCAGCCAGCGATCAACCCGCTGATCACCGTCGCCCTCTTCTACCGTGATCATCTGTACACCACTCATACCAGTACCCCTCTTGCGGCCATAAGGCCCAGTATCAGCGCGCCAACCGACAGCCCCACCGACAACGCCACATACAGCGACGCCTGGCCAAAGTCCCCGCGTTCAATCAAATTGACGGTTTCCAGCGAAAACGCGGAAAACGTCGTGAAACCACCCAATAATCCAGTCATCACAAACGGGCTGAGATGGGTCAGCCCCCGATGCGCAGCAACCACCACGAAAACCCCCATCAAAAACGACCCGATCACATTCACTGTGATGATCGCGATGGGAAACTCCTGTAGCCCGAACAACCGCAGCACGCCGATACCGGTCAGATACCGCAACGCCGCACCAATCGCGCCACCCAGCGCCACAAGAGATACCGAAAAAATCATGGATGCTCATTCGCGCGGGACGCCCCCGGAGTCAAGCACCGCAAGGGCCTGATGGTCAGCCCTGGCGTTGCGCCCGCAATCTGGCGAAATAATCCAGGCGCTTCTTCAACTCGCGCTCGAACCCACGTTCGACCGGTGTGTACAGCACCGGATGCCGCAACCCTTCCGGGAAATAATCCTGCCCCGAAAACGCGTCTTCGGCGTCGTGGTCATAGGCATAGCCCGCCCCATATCCCTGATCTTTCATCAGCGACGTGGGCGCGTTCAGAATATGCTTTGGCGGTGGTTCGCTGCCCGATTGTTTGGCCAGTTTCATTGCCGCCTTATATGCCCCGTAAGCCGCGTTCGATTTGGGGGCCAGTGCCAGATAAACCACCGCCTGCGCCAGCGCCAGTTCGCCCTCGGGACTGCCAAGGCGTTCATAGGTTTCCCAGCCCTGCAAACAAACTGCCTGTGCCTGCGGGTCCGCCAGGCCGATATCTTCCACCGCCATGCGGGTGATGCGCCGGGCCAGATAACGGGGGTCTTCACCGCCGGTCAGCATCCGGGCGAACCAATACAGCGCGGCATCCGGGTCTGACCCGCGCACCGATTTGTGCAGCGCCGAAATCAGGTTGTAATGGGAATCCCCCGATTTGTCGTATTGCGCCGCGCGCCGCATCAGGCGGGTTCCCAATGCCTTTGGGTCCAGCGGCGCATCCAGTTTCCAGGCCATGACCTGTTCAATCAGGTTCAACAGGGCGCGCCCGTCACCATCGGCCATTTCCTGCAACGTATCGCGCGCCTGCGCCGTCAACGGCAGGGCGCGATCCAGTTCCTTTTCCGCGCGTTGGGTCAGGTGTTCAAGATCGGCCAGCGACAGGCGTTCCAGCACCAGAACCTGTGCGCGGCTTAGCACAGCAGCGTTCAGTTCAAACGACGGATTTTCGGTGGTGGCCCCAACCAACAGGATGGTTCCGTCCTCCATATAGGGCAAAAACCCGTCTTGCTGGGCTTTGTTGAAACGGTGGATTTCATCGACGAACAATAACGTCCCCTGCCCGTTCTGATGCCGGATCCTGGCCGCCTCGAATATCTTTTTCAGGTCGGGAATGCCGGTAAAAATGGCGCTGATCTGCACGAAATGCAGGTCACTTTCGTCGGCCAGAAGGCGCGCGATGGTGGTTTTTCCAACCCCCGGCGGACCCCAGAAAACCAGACTGCCCAGACTGCCCGCGGCCAGCATTGCCCCCAACGGCGCATCTGGCCCCAATACCTGATCCTGCCCGATCACCTCGGCCAGGGTTCGGGGACGCAAACGGTCGGCCAGCGGCCTGTTCGGGCCGGGTTCCGGGGGGGTGTCAGTGTCAAAAAGATCAGCCATGGTGTTTTATCTTTAGAACAGTTTTCAGGGAATCTGAACCAGCCTTTCCAGCACCGGAAACGCAAAAGCCCCCGCCGTTTCCAGCAGGGGCAAATCTTGCAAACGGGTCGCAACCCATTTCCTGTTCTATTCTACTTCTATTCTGCGGCGGCTTCTTCGGTCGCAACGCGGGCCTTGTCGGCCTTGCCTTTGGCGTCAACGTCGCGGTCAACAAATTCGATGATCGCCATCGGTGCCATGTCGCCATAACGGAAACCAGCCTTGAGAACCCGGACGTACCCGCCCTGACGGTCCTTGTAACGTGGCCCAAGAATTTCGAACAATTTGGCGACGTACTGCTCTTCTTTCAGACGGGCAGATGCCTGGCGGCGGGCGTGAACGTCCCCGCGTTTGGCCAGCGTGATCAGCTTTTCAACGACCGAACGCAGTTCCTTGGCCTTGGGCAGAGTGGTCTTGATCTGCTCATGTTCAATGAGCGAGCCAGCCATGTTGGCAAACAGAGCCTTGCGGTGCTCGTGTGTGCGGTTCAGGCGGCGGTAACCTCTTGCGTGACGCATTTTCGTATTCCTTCTTCAGGTTTTTATACTTTGTCCGGTGACCCATGCGTGTGGGTCACTCTCCTTGGGGCGGGATTGCCCGATGGGCCCCGATGGAACCCTTGTGGCCGACGGTTGAAAATTCACCGACAGGCCGGAATAACCCCACCCTGCGGGATATCCACAGGGTGGGGTCAGATCACGTGTTGTTAAAACGAGTCTTCGAACTTTTTAGCCAGATCTTCGATGTTGTCCGGCGGCCAGTCCTCGACGTCCATGCCAAGATGCAGACCCATGCCCGACAGAACCTCTTTGATCTCGTTCAGCGACTTGCGGCCAAAGTTTGGCGTGCGCAGCATTTCTGCTTCGGTCTTCTGGATCAGATCGCCGATATAAACGATATTGTCGTTCTTGAGACAGTTTGCCGAACGGACCGAAAGCTCCAGTTCGTCCACTTTCTTCAGCAGAAGCGGGTTGAACTCAAGCCCGTCATCCTCTGCCTCGCGGCCGGCGGTCTCGGGTTCGTCGAAGTTGACGAAGATCGACAACTGGTCCTGCAGGATACGTGCGGCAAAAGCCACGGCATCGTCAGGGGTCAGCGACCCGTCAGTGTCCACTTTCATGGTCAGCTTGTCATAGTCCAGAACCTGCCCTTCGCGGGTTGGCTGCACGTTATAGCTGACCTTTTTGACCGGCGAATAGATCGCGTCGATCGGGATCAGCCCAATTGGTGCATCCTCGGGCTTGTTCTTGTCAGCCGAAACATAGCCCTTACCGGTATTCACCGTCAGTTCCATGAACAGGTCGGCCCCATCGTCCAGGTGGCAAATCACGTGCTCTGCATTCAGAACCTCGATGCCGGCGCTTTCGCTGATGTCACCGGCGGTAACAATCGTCGGACCCTTGGCGCTGATCGACAGGCGCTTGGGGCCTTCGACTTCCATACGCAGGGACACGCCCTTGAGGTTCAGGATAATGTCGGTCACGTCTTCGCGCACACCGGCGACAGACGAAAATTCGTGCAGAACGTTGTCGATCTGAACGCTGGTGATGGCTGCCCCTTGCAGGGAGCTCATCAGGATACGGCGCAGGGCATTGCCCAACGTCAGGCCAAAGCCGCGTTCAAGCGGCTCGGCAATAACGGTTGCCTGGCGTGCAGGATCATTGCCCGGCTTAACTTCCAGCTGGGTCGGTTTGATCAACTCTGCCCAATTTTTATGGATCATGCGGTCCCTCCATTCCTGTCTGCATCCCATGTCCGAAAGACGCAGACGCCCGAGGTTTCAAAATGACGAACCGGGGCCGTGCAAAATGCGCAGCCCCGGCAGTAATATCTCGCTTAGACGCGGCGGCGCTTTGGTGGGCGGCAGCCGTTATGGGCCATCGGCGTCACATCACGGATCGACGTGATGTTGAAGCCAACCGCAGCCAGGGCGCGCAGTGCCGATTCACGGCCCGAACCCGGCCCCTGAACTTCGACTTCCAGCGTTTTCACGCCATGTTCCTGCGCCTTCTTGCCAACATCCTCTGCGGCCATCTGCGCCGCATACGGCGTCGATTTCCGGCTGCCCTTGAAACCCATGGTTCCGGCCGATGACCAGGCAATCGCGTTGCCCTGTACGTCCGAGATCAGGATTTTGGTGTTGTTGAAGGTACTGCTCACATGCGCCACACCAGCGGCGATGTTCTTGCGTTCCTTGCGGCGGGTTTTTGTCTTATCGCGTGCCATTGATCAGACCCCCTATTTCTTCTTGCCGGCAATGGCCTTTGCGGGGCCTTTGCGGGTGCGTGCGTTGGTATGTGTCCGCTGACCGCGAACCGGCAGCTTGCGACGATGACGCAGACCGCGATAACAGCCAAGGTCCATCAGACGCTTGATGTTCATCTGCACTTCGCGCCGCAGGTCACCTTCGACCTGAAAGTTGGCGTCGATATGCTCGCGGATTTTCAGAACCTCAGCATCGCTCAGCTCATTGACCCGGCGGGTCAGCTCAATGCCAACCGCCTCGCAGATGGCCTCGGCCGAGGTGTTTCCGATTCCGGTGATATAGGTAAGGGCGATTGGAACCCGCTTGGCAGTCGGGATATTTACGCCGGCAATACGTGCCACGTGTCACTTTCCTTTTCGTTGCGGGTCCGTCATTCCAGACCCTTTTTTCACAACGCTGACATTTGGCAGTGTCGCCATCAGGTCCAGCATTATTTCAGGTGGTCGCGTGCAGCGTTCGAATCATCTGCACACAATTTGATTCCCTTGCGGGATGGGGGTCTTTAGGGAGAATTCGGCGGAGGGTCAAGTGTTGATGAAAAGTTTCATCACCTCAACTTCAGTCCCATGAATTTACTACGTCAACACCGGCGATTTCAAACGGTTTTGTGCCTCGTGCGGCAGCAATGAAACCGTGCGATCAAATCGCCTAAGATATACTCCAATCGAAGCCACCGCATTTTCGATTTAGCGGCCTGGATCGTGGTTT
>DAOUPC010000225.1 GCA_030626365.1 Paracoccaceae bacterium | reverse complement strand
TGGCACGCACCGTGTCGTCGCCTTTTCTGAGCGGTTCGTCGGCGGCGGGGGCGTCTTTGATGCGGTCAACGACCCCGACAACGATCTTGCCCTGGCGCAGGGCATTCAGAACCGCCCGCGCGACCATCGCGTCACTGTTGCGCCGCACATCGAAAAGATCGCAACCGATATGCGTGTAATATGGCCGCTGTGTTTCTGCGCGGGTCTCTTTTGCCGGTTCGCGCACAAGCATCAGCACCGGATAACGGGCTGCCAGCGCCCGGACCATGACGACGGATGCGTGGCAATGCGGCATCACCAGAACAACACCGCTGCCGTCCTTCAGGCACTCATCCAGCCGCGCCTGTTCGGGTATTTTCAGCAATCCGTCGATTACATCCGTTTTTCCCAGCCGCAACAGTTCCATCCGTCGAAGGGCAAGGATGAAACGTTCAACAAACCCCCGGTACAGCGTTCTTGGCGGGGCTTGTTTTACCGCCCGGCCCAGTGATGCCGCAGTTTCCCCCAGCGGGCTGCCCGGCAGGATATACGCCAGCCAAAGCACCCCGCGCACGACATAATAACCGGCGTTCTGAACCGGCATCGGGGCCGTTGCGAGGTTTTTTGTGCCGCGATCCACAGTATACCAGATACGGTCTTTGAACTTTGTAAAACTGGACCCCAAGGTGTCTTCTCCTGCTGGTGGCGTGGGTTGCGGTGTGGTGTGTGGTGCCTGCAACCTCTTGCGTTGGTTTTTGCGTGACCACAAGTGGGCGCAATTGCCGGGGGAAATAAAGATATCGGTAGGGGCCGGATATGGCAGGGGCCCTTGTTGACCCCCCCCGCCGTGCGGGGTAGGCCATATCCAACCCATTTTTCACCTCTTCTCAAGGAAAACACCATGTCAAACCCTTCCCTTCTTATCCTGCCCGGTGACGGGATTGGCCCCGAAGTCATGGCCGAAGTTCGCAAGGTCATCACCTGGTATGGTGACAAACGTGATCTGGCGTTTGATGTGTCCGAGGATCTGGTTGGCGGTGCCGCCTATGATGTTCACGGCACCCCCCTGCATGACGACACAATGGCCCGTGCCCAAGAGGTGGACGCGGTCCTGCTGGGCGCTGTTGGCGGACCCAAGTATGACGACCTTGATTTTTCGATCAAACCGGAACGTGGATTGCTGCGCCTGCGCAAGGAAATGGACCTGTTTTCCAACCTGCGCCCGGCCCAGTGTTTTGACGCGCTGGCCGACTTTTCGTCCCTGAAAAAGGACGTGGTGGCGGGGCTTGATATGATGATCGTGCGCGAATTGACCTCTGGCGTCTATTTCGGTGAACCGCGCGGCATCTTCAAGGAAGGCAACGAACGCGTCGGCATCAACACCCAGCGCTATACCGAGTCCGAGATCGACCGCGTGGCGCGTTCCGCGTTTGAACTGGCGCGGCGGCGTGGCAACAAGGTCTGTTCGATGGAAAAGGCCAACGTGATGGAAAGCGGCGTTTTGTGGCGTGAAATCGTGCAAAAGGTGCATGACGAAGATTACCAGGATGTTGAGCTGACCCACATGTACGCCGATGCCGGGCTTATGCAAATCGTTCGCTGGCCCAAACAGTTTGACGTGATCGTAACCGATAACCTGTTTGGCGACCTGCTGTCGGACGCGGCGGCGATGCTGACCGGTTCACTTGGGATGCTGCCGTCGGCCTCACTTGGTTTGCCGATGGACAATGGCCGACCCAAGGCGCTGTACGAACCGGTACACGGATCAGCCCCCGATATTGCCGGACAGGGCATGGCCAACCCGATTGCCTGCATCCTTAGCTTTGCCATGGCGCTGCGCTATTCCTTTGATCAGGGCGACGAGGCAGAGCGCCTGGAACAGGCTGTGGAAAAGGTGTTGGCCGATGGTCTGCGCACGGCTGACCTGCTGGGCGAAGAAGGCGTGACGCCGGTATCCACCAACGAAATGGGCAATGCGATCGTGGCAGCCCTGGACGCCAGCCTTTAAGTAAGTCCAGCCTTTAAATAAGCGTTAAACAGCCCCCGCCCGGATGCGGGGGCTGGCATTTTCAAAGCAGAGGTTCATGGGTTGGTGGGATGAATTGGTCCTGCCCCTGGGGCGGTCCGGGGTGCGGCCGCACGGCGAAGGCGGTCGTTGATCGCCATGCCCAACCCGTGATCGGGGATTGGCGAAATGGCAATGGGCTGGCCCAGTGCATCCAGCTGGTGCAGGTGGCCAAAAAGGTTTGCGGCTGCCTCGGTCAGGTCCCCGGTGGGGGACAGGTTCAAATCGCAATTCACAGCGCCAAACCCCAACAGCAACTCACCGGGTCGCGCCGCATCGCCATTCAGGCGCACCGGGGCACCGGGGGCATAGTGCGACAGCATCTGACCGGGGGCCGACAGGGGTGCGTCGGGCACAGGGCGCAGCAGGGGGCGGCCAAGAATGGCCTCGATCTGTTCGGGCGGCAACCCGCCGGGGCGCAGCAGGGTGGCAGGCCCGTCTGACAGTCCGATAATGGTGCTTTCCAGTCCCACGGTGCAGGGGCCGTCATCCAGTATCGCGGCAATCCGCCCGTCAAGACCGGCCAGCACATGTGCGGCACTGGTCGGACTGATCCGGCCCGACGGGTTGGCCGAAGGGGCCGCCACCGGCCCGCCAAAGGCGCGCAGCAGTTGTTGCGCCGCCGGGTGTGCCGGCACCCGTATGGCCAGCGTGTCCAGCCCGGCGGTGACCAGCGAGGCGATTTTGTGTCCGTCTGGCCCGTCTGATCCGCCTTCTGATCCGCCCCGCCCGTGCTGCTTGTGCCTAAGCGGCATCACCAGCGTCAGCGGCCCGGGCCAGAAGGCGGCGGCCAGCCGCGCGGCGCGGTCGTCCCATATGACGTAGCGTTTGGCAGCGGCAAGGTCGGGCACATGCACGATCAGCGGGTTGAACGAGGGGCGATCCTTGGCCGCGAATATACGCGCCACAGCCCCGCCCGAACGGGCATCTGCGCCAAGCCCGTATACGGTTTCGGTGGGAAACGCGACCAGATTGCCCCGCGCCAGCAACGCGGCGGCCCGCGCCAGCCCGGCACGGTCAGGGCAAAGGATTTCGGTGGGTTGGTTATCCATATCCGTGACGCGGCGTTTCAGTTGCTTGTCGGGGTGTGGTAGTTTGCTATGTACGCAGTCCCGTTCAATACCGGTGGTCGCCGCCCTTGCCAAGCCCCGGTTGTTTTAACCCGTGTTTTCAGCCCGGTTTGCCAAAGCCCGATTTGCCAGTCGGGTCGCGCCAGCCGACAGATTAAAGAGATCCAAATGACCTATCGCGCCCCCCTGTCCGAATATCAGTTCCTTTTTCGCCACGTGGTGGGTTTTGCCCAAGTGGCCGCAACTGAGCGATTTGGCGAGGCGGACGAGGCCACGGTCACGGCAATCCTGACCGAGGCCGGCAAGATGTGCGAAGAGGTGATTGCCCCGCTGCAACGCCCTGGTGATCTGGAACCGGCGCGGCTTGAAAATGGTAAGATGCGCACCTCTCCGGGCTATGGCGAGGGATGGAAGGCGATTGCCGATGGCGGCTGGATCGGGATGAGCGGAGACCCCGAAAGGGGCGGCATGGGATTACCGATGAGCGTGACCTCGACGGTGAACGAGATGATGTCGGCGGCCTGTCTGTCGCTGCAACTGGCCCCGCTGATGAGCCAGGGCCAGCTAGAGGCGCTGGAGCATCACGCGAGCGACGCGCTCAAGGATCTTTACATGCCCAAACTGATGAGCGGCGAATGGGCGGGCACGATGAACCTGACCGAACCACAGGCCGGCTCGGACGTGGGCGCGCTGGCCAGCAAGGCGGTTGATAACGGGGACGGCACCTATGGGGTCAGCGGTCAAAAGATATTCATCAGCTGGGGCGACAATGATTTCTGCACCAACATCTGCCATCTGGTGCTGGCACGCCTGCCGGGCGGGCCAAAGGGGACCAAGGGGATCAGCCTGTTCATGGTGCCCAAGTACCTGCCGGACGAAAACGGTGATCCGGGTGTCGCCAATACGCTGAAGGTGGTGTCGCTTGAACACAAGATGGGGCTGCACGGGTCGCCCACCTGTGTGATGGAATATGACGGGGCCACCGGCTGGCTGGTGGGGCGCGAACATGGCGGCATGGCGGCGATGTTCACGATGATGAACAATGCCCGGCTGGGGGTTGGCGGGCAGGCGGTTGGCGCGGGCGAAGGGGCCTATCAGCACGCGCTGGCCTTTGCGCTTGAGCGTCGCCAGGGCCGCAGCAAAAGCGGCACGATTGTCGATCATGCCGATGTGCGCCGGATGCTGACCGAGATGAAGGCCGAATTGTTTGCCGCGCGCGCAATCACGATGGCCTGCGCCGTGGCAATCGACATGACGGTGGCAACGGATGACGCCGGGTGGCGCGCCCGCGCGGCGTTCCTGACCCCGATCGCCAAGGCCTTTGGCAGCGATACCGGCATCAGTGTGGCCCAGACCGGCGTGCAGATACACGGCGGCATGGGCGTGATAGAAGAAACCGGCGCGGCGCAATATTACCGCGACGTCAGGGTGACGGCGATTTACGAGGGCAC
Organism: Paracoccaceae bacterium; assembly: GCA_030626365.1. Classification (GTDB taxonomy): domain Bacteria; phylum Pseudomonadota; class Alphaproteobacteria; order Rhodobacterales; family Rhodobacteraceae; genus NVQY01. The sequence continues at coordinate 99 of DAOUPC010000225.1, read as the reverse complement.
CAATGGCAGTCAGGCGATGGACCTTGTGGCGCGCAAGATGATGGACGGCGGAGAGGCCGCCTGCCACCTGCTGGATGAAATCGAAACCCACGCCGAAAG
>DAOUPC010000250.1 GCA_030626365.1 Paracoccaceae bacterium | reverse complement strand
GTGCCAAACTGAACCTGCGAAAGACGGTCGGTGGCCAAAAGGGCATCGGCGTTCAGCCCGGCCCAGTCCACCTCTTGAAAATCAAGCACCAGACGGGGGGGATCGGTCAGGGTAAACAGCCGGTAAGGCACGCCCTGCGACAACAACAGATCAATCTGCACACCATCCTTGCCATGATCAGTTATCCGGCTTTGGTCTGCATCAATGCGCGCCAACCCGCTGAATTCCTGCGCCACGACGGGCACAGCGGGGGCCATCAGCCCCCAAAGCACACCCAGAATTGCAATAAGCCTGCTCATGTTTACCCAATACTGCATTACGGGCCTTTTGTGTGCCCTGTTGGGGCCCAGACTATCCCAGACGCGCGCGCATGGGAACGCCCCTTTGGCGGCAGCTTCCATTAATCAGGCACCCGCCCACCTAGGGGCCTGCGCTGCCCGGCGGCGGCGCCGGGCAAAGTCGTTTCCACCGTACCGGACGGTTTAACCCCTGTTGGCCATGAATGTCGCCAGCCGGGCCAGCCCCTCTTTTATGTCCGCCGTGGCGCGCGCATAGGAAAACCGCAGCCATGTGGCCCCGCGCACCGGATCAAAATCCAGCCCCGGCGTTACCGCCACGCCCGCCTTGTCCAATATCTCGGCGGCAAAGGCGCGGCTGTCTGATGTCAGGTCCGACACGTCCGCATAAACGTAAAACGCGCCGTCCGGCGGGGCAAAATTGGTGAACCCGGCCTTTGGCAACCCGGCAAGCATCAGCGCGCGATTGGTGCGGTAAACATCCAGATTGGCCTGCAATTCCGGTTCACATTCCATCGCCGCCAATGCCGTCACCTGACTGGCGTGGGGTGGGCAGATAAACATGTTCTGGGCCAGCCGTTCAACCACGCGAACATGGGATTCGGGCACCACCATCCAGCCCACCCGCCAGCCGGTCATGGAATAGTATTTCGAGAACGAGTTGATCACATAGACCTCGTCCGACAGCTCAAGCGCGCTGACGGCTTTGGCCTCGTATTCCAGCCCGTGATATATCTCGTCCGAGATGAACGCGGCCCCCTGCGCCTGCGTGGCATCAATCAGCGCCCCCATCGCGGCCCGGTCCAGCATGGTGCCGCTGGGATTGGCAGGCGAGGCCACCAGCAACCCGGCCAGATCCTGCCCGGCAAAATCCGCAGGCACCGGTTGCAGGCGGTTATGCGGCGCAGTTTCCAGATCAACCGGCACCATCCCCAATGCGCGCAGTATCTGGCGATAAGACGGATAACCGGGCGCGCCGATACCAACCCGGTCGCCGGTATCAAACAGCGACGTAAAGGACAGGATGAACGCCCCCGACGACCCGGACGTAACCACCACCCGTTCCGGGTTCAGATCAATACCATACCGATCCCCGTACATTCGCGCGATGCGGGCACGCAGCGCCGGCAACCCCAGCGCCACGGTATAGCCAAGTGCGTCCTCTTTCAGCGCACGCGCCAGCGCGTCCGCCGCCCCCGCAGGTGCGCCGGTGCCGGGTTGACCGACCTCCATATGGATAATGCGGCGGCCTGCCTCTTCGGCGCGACGCGCGGCTTCCATTACGTCCATCACGATGAAGGGATCGACCTTGGACCGGGTTGAATTTTGCATGACTTCCTCTCATGGTGCGATCATGTTTTTTGATCGTGTTCAGGCACTGGCGTCAATACCCGCTTTGGCCCTTTCCGTGTTGATATATCTGGGGTCGGCGGTGCCGGGCGCAGCGATATCGCTTTTGCGGGATGCCGGTATGGAACATGGGCTGAGCCAACTGGCGATGCCGGTGCTGCGTGCCGCCGGGCTGAATGCGCAAAGGGTGCGGGTGCTGGTGGTCAACGATGACAGCTTTAACGCCTTTGTGATCGACAGCCAGACCATATTTCTTCACTACGGCCTGATCCTGAAAACCGACAATGCGGCCATGCTGCAAGCGGTCATCGCCCACGAGGCGGCGCATATTGCCAATGGCCACATCGCCCGGCGCATGGGCAATTATCAGAACGCCCGGACCATGGCCGGGTTGGGGGCGGCACTGGCGGTGATTGCCGCGGCGGCCGGTGCCGGGGATGCGGCCGCAGGGATTGCCCTGGGCACATCCAGTTCGGCCCAGCGTGCCTTTCTTAAACATACCCGCGCAGAAGAGGCCGCTGCCGACCGCTCTGCCTCCAGTTATCTGCTGCGCTCGGATATTGCGCCGCAGGGGCTGATCGACCTGCACGAGGCATTTGCCGATCAGGAACTGCTAAGCGTGACGCGCCGGGACCCCTATATGCAGTCACACCCCCTGTCGCGTGACCGGATCAGGGCCGCAAAGGCATTTGTTGCGGCCAATGGCAACGGTGCCCCGCCAAACCCGAATGCCGATTATTGGTATGCCCGTGTGCGTGGCAAACTGTCGGCATTTGTGCGCGCCCCGAAATGGACGCACCGGCGTGCCGGTGAAGAACCCGCGCCGGACGTGCGCCTGATGCGTCAGGCGGTGGCCTATCACCGTGAACACAACCGGGCGGCAGCGCGCCGCGCGATCAACGCCGCCCTGTCGATCCGCCCCGAGGATGCCTATTATTATGACCTGAAAGGGCAGATAAAAATGGAGAGCCGCCAGTGGGCTGCCGCCGTCAGGGCCTATGACAAGGCGCGCGAACTGGCCCCGCGTGAACCGCTGATCTGGGGCGGGTACGGGCGCGCATTGATGGCAACCGGCCAGACCCGCGCCGGGCTTGAGGCGCTGGAAAAGGCCCGCGCGCGTGAATTTCGCGACGCACGACTGCTGCGCGACCTCGCGCTTGCCTATGCCAAGACCGGACAGGACGGGATGGCCGCGCTGACAACCGCCGAACGGTTCGCCCTTGAGGGACGCCTGGCGGATGCGGGACGCCACGCAAGGCGCGCATCCGCCCTGTTGCCCACTGGATCGCCACCTTGGCGCCGTGCCGAAGATGTGCTCATTGCATCGCAACGATTTGAAAAAGGAAAAAAGAAACGATGATCCGCTATATTGCCCCCGTCCTGACCGCACTGGCCCTGTTGGGGGCCCCTGCCCCGGCACATGCCCTGGACATAACCAACATGACCGCCGCCGAACGCACCGTGTTTAGGGCCGAAATCCGCGCCTATCTGATGGAAAACCCCGAAGTGATCCTTGAGGCGGTAAGAACCCTTGAGGACCGCGCGGCCCAGGCCGAGGCGCAGGCCGATTTCACACTGGTGGCCGATAACACAGAGGCATTGTTCAACGACGGGTATTCCTGGGTTGGCGGCAACCCGGACGGCGACATCACGCTGGTCGAATTCCTGGATTACCGCTGTGCCTATTGTCGCCGCGCCATGCCCGAGGTGGCCAGCCTGCTGGCCTCGGACGGCAATATCCGCCTGATCGTCAAGGAACTGCCGATCCTTGGCGATGGTTCGGTCATGGCGTCGCGCTTTGCGGTGGCGACCAAGACCGTGGCGGGGCCGGATGCCTATCATCAGATGCATGATGCGCTGATGGCCTATCAGGGCGAGGTGACTATCGTGGCCCTGCGCCGTCTGGCCAATGGGCTGGGTCTGGACAGTGATGCAATCACCGCCGAGATGGACAGCGACGCCACCCTGTCCGAGATCGCCCGCACCCGCGAACTGGCCGGGCGACTCAAGATATCGGGCACACCGACCTTTGTTCTTCAGGACGAATTGCTGCGTGGGTTCCTGCCGGCGGATCAACTGGCGCAGATCGTCGCCCAAAAGCGGGCTAATCAGTGACCCTGCCAATGACCCTGCCAATGACCCTGCCAGCCACCTGACCACCAGTTCAGTAAAATCACCAGCGCCTGTTATGGGTTGTCATTGGTCTGCCGGGGGGGACAGACAGGCGCTGGCGGTGATTTCCCGGATATGGGGGCGGGCCTGTGCACAGTTCCGACTTGACGGCGCCCCCCCCTCTGTTAGCAAAGGCCACAGGCGGGCCTGTAGCTCAGTTGGTTAGAGCAGAGCGCTCATAACGCTTTGGTCGTAGGTTCGAGTCCTACCGGGCCTACCAAACCATTATTAAATTACTGTAAACAAATGATAATTCATGGGCTCTTG
>DAOUPC010000207.1 GCA_030626365.1 Paracoccaceae bacterium | reverse complement strand
GGTCGCGCGACGATCAGGATACCGACAAAGCCCAGCAATGCGGACAGTGCGCGCATTCCGGTCAGGCGTTCGCCCAGAAACAGCGGGGCCAGCATGACCACCCACAGCGGTGTGGTGAATTCAAGCGCAAAGACCTGCGCCAGCGGAATCACGGTAACCGCATAAAACCACAGGTTCTGGCCGGTGAAATGCGCCATATTGCGAACCACATGGGTGCCCAGCCGGGCGGTTGTGACCCGCGGCCAGTTGCCGGTGGCGGTCAGTATGGCGCTGACGATGACCAGCCCGGCAAAGCTCCGGTACATCATGATTTCAAAGGTTGTCAGGCTGCCGCCCAGTTCGCGACCGGCCACCGCCATGGATGAAAAGGACACGATTGCCCCGGTCATCCAAAGGGCCGCACGCGGAATCATGTTGCGACTGGCGGTTACTCCCACTCGATGGTTCCGGGGGGTTTTGAGGTAATGTCATAGGTCACCCGGTTGATGCCCTTTACCTCGTTTATGATGCGGGTGGCCGTTTCGCCCAGAAACTCATGGCTGAAGGGATAATAATCCGCCGTCATGCCATCAACGGATGTGACCGCGCGCAGGGCACAGGCAAAATCATAGGTGCGCCCGTCGCCCATCACGCCCACGGTGCGCACCGGCAGGATCACGACAAAGGCCTGCCAGATGTCGTCGTAAAGGCCATGTTTGCGGATCTGGTCGATATAAATCGCATCGGCGGCGCGCAGGATATCCAGCTTGGCACGGGTTATCTTGCCCGGACAGCGGATCGCAAGGCCGGGGCCGGGGAACGGATGACGGCCAATGAAGGATGCCGGCAGGCCCAGTTCCCGACCCAGTGCGCGCACTTCGTCCTTGAACAATTCGCGCAATGGCTCGATCAGTTTCAGGCCCATCTTTTCGGGCAGGCCACCGACGTTGTGGTGCGATTTGATGGTCACGGACGGTCCGCCGCTGAACGATACGCTTTCGATCACATCAGGGTAAAGCGTGCCTTGGGCCAGAAATTCAGCCCCCTCAATCCCGTCTGCAACCTTTTGGAATACATCGATAAACAGTTTGCCAATGGTTTTGCGTTTGGTTTCCGGGTCATCCATCCCCTCAAGCGCGCCAAGGAACATATCCTGTTCATTGGCGTGGATCAGCGGCATGTTGTAATGGTCGCGGAACATGGTCACGACCTCTTCGGATTCGCCCTGACGCAGCAGGCCGTGGTCAACAAAGACGCAGGTAAGTTGATCACCGATCGCCTCGTGGATCAGTACGGCGGCGACAGATGAATCAACCCCACCCGACAGCCCGCAGATCACCTGTTTGTCGCCAACCTGTTCACGGATCGCGCGAATTGCCACCTCGCGATAGGCCCCCATGGTCCAGTCGCCGGTGAACCCGGCCAGCCGCACAAAGTTTTCATAGAGCTTTGCACCGTTGGGGGTATGGTGCACCTCTGGGTGGAACTGGACCGCATAAAAATGCCGGGCCGGATCGGCGGTAATCGCATAGGGCGCATTGGGCGAGGTTCCGTAAACCCCGAATCCCGGTGCGATTTTGCTGACGTGGTCGCCGTGGCTCATCCAGACCTGTTCGTCGCCATCTGCAAACCAGCCATCCAGCAGGTCCAGGGCGGCGTTGTTTGGTTCATCCGTGGCCGGGGTGACATAGGCGCGCCCGAATTCGGCCGTGCCATGCCCGGTTTCAACCAGACCGCCCAGTTGCTGCATCATGACCTGCTGGCCATAACAGATGCCAAGGATCGGCAACCCCATGTCAAACAATTCCTGCGGCGCGCGCGGGCTGCCGTCACGGGTGACCGAATCGGGGCCACCCGACAGGATCACCGCTCGCGGGGCCATGGCACGGATCATGTCCGCGCTGACGCTTTGATAAGGGTGGATTTCGCAATAGACGTTTAGTTCACGCAAACGGCGCGCGATCAGCTGGGTAACCTGGCTGCCAAAGTCTATGATTAAAAGGCGGTCATGGGATGGGGTTTTCATGCCCGGCTGATAACGCCCGGGTGACGCAGGTGCAAGTGGCGCGGTCCATGTGCCCGAACAAAGGCGCGCGTGCCCCGTTGGGTGATGTCGCTTTTTCCCCGGATGCGCCGCAATTCGTATGCGGGCACTTCGTGGCCTGCGCTATCACGGTTGAGTACATGCATCCGGCACGACGGGAACAAGGCGATGTCACAGGCACCTATACAGGCCCCCACACAGGCCCCCATACAGCGCAGAACAAGAAGCGGCGGCGGTACTGCACGGCGGGCCGAACGCTCTGGCGTAAAGATCGAAACGGCGAAGTATATTGAGCGCAACATCCCGAATTTCGAGGTGCTGAGCGAAGATGCGTTAGAAATCATCGAGACCAACGCCGAAACGGTTCTGGCCGAAATCGGGGTGAATTTTGTCAACAACGCGCCCGCGCTTGAACTGTGGCGCGCTGCCGGGGCCCGGATCGAAGGCGAAAGGGTGTATATTCCGCGTGGATTGGCGCGAAAACTGTGCGGGTCTGCCCCGTCCAGCTATGTCCAGCATGCGCGCAACCCGGAAAAGAACGTGGTGATTGGCGGGCGCAACATGGTGTGTGCCCCGGTTTACGGCCCGCCGTTTGTGCGCGATCTGGATGGTGGGCGGCGCTATGCGACGATGGCGGATTTCCGCAAGTTTGTGAAACTTGGCTATATGTCGAAATACCTGCACCATTCGGGCGGCACGGTGTGCGAACCCACCGATGTGCCGGTGAACAAGCGACATCTGGACATGCTTTATGCCCACATGACCCTAAGCGACAAACCATTCATGGGCTCGGTTACCGAACCATCCCGCGCGCAGGATTCGGTCGAGATGTGCGAGATCCTGTTTGGCAGGGACTTTGTCAGCGAAAATGTGGTGATGACCTCGCTTATCAATATCAACTCTCCGCTGACGTTTGACGATGTGATGATGGGCGCGCTCGAGATTTACGCGCGGGCCGGGCAGGCTTGTATCATTTCGCCCTTTATCGTTGGCGGGGCGATGGCACCGGTGTCGGTGGTCGGCACGCTGACCCAGGTTCTGGCCGAAGTTATGGCCGGGATCGCCTATAGCCAACTGGTGCGTCCCGGTGCGCCGGTGGTTTTTGGCGCCTTCGTCACCTCGATCGACATGAACAGTGGTGCCCCGACCTTTGGCACCCCCGAAGCGACCCAGATACTAAGTGGCGCGGGTCAGTTGGCGCGCCGTCTGGGGTTGCCGTTTCGTTCGGGCGGGGGGCTGTGCGGGTCCAAGTTGCCGGATGCGCAGGCGGCGTATGAAACCACCCATACCCTGAACGCGGCGTTGCTGGGTGGGGTGAATTTCATGCTGCACGCCTGTGGCTGGCTTGAGGGCGGGCTGGTGTCATCGTTCGAGAAATTCGTGATGGACGCAGATCCGTTGGGCGTGTTGCAAAAGCTGGCGGCAGGTGTCGTGGCGGATGAAAACGCCCAGGCCATGGATGCCATAGCCGAGGTGGGGCCGGGGGGGCATTACCTGGGCTGTGAACACACCCACGCCAATTACAAAACCGCGTTCTGGCGCAGCGACCTGCTGGATTACAAGCCGTTCGAGACCTGGGAAGACGACGGCGCGCGCGATACCACGGCGCTGGCCGCGGTCCGGGTTCAGACGTTGCTGGACAATTACCTCCAACCCGCGCTGGACCCTGATATTGCCGCCGCACTTGAGGCTTATGTCACTGAAAAGAAGGCATCGATGCCCGACGCGTTCATGTAGGGGCCGGTCCCGCCGGTCCCACCACTGGCACCGGGCGCATGGCGCGCAGCAACTGCGCCTCGCCCATGATGGCAATCAGCACATCCAGATGACGCGGCAGGGAATAGCCGGCATCGTCGTCTTTGCGTTGTTCGTTCAACTCGCGCTCCAGTTCGATCAGACGCATCAGGGCGGGGGCGGTACGTGGCAATGCGCCATATCCCAACAGCCGTTGCAGGTGCCGGTTACGGTTATAGCCCTGCGTGCCGGCGCGGGCCGCGCGGATCAGCAGGCGGGGACGGTGCAGGGCGTTTAGCATGCTCAGGATGTCTTGCATTTAGGGTATCCTTTTCATCGGTCACAGTCAGCTTGGGCTTTGTATTGCACAACCTAAGCGGGCGTTGCCAAGGGGCGTCAGCCAGCGCGCGATGGTTTCACTACTGTTTATGTTTTGGAAACAATGATGATCAAATGGCAAGATTTTAACGAACGGGTAACCAATTAACCCTTAAATTGTGGTTAACACTTGGGATAACGCCGGGATAACTCTGGGATAAGCAGGTCAGTCTTTATGCCGTTTAGGATGGTAGACAATGAATGAAATACACTTTTTACGTGTGTCGATACCCGATTGGGTGTCTGACGGCGTCATGCGGTATCTGGCCCACACCGAGGCCGGGCATTCGATACGAACACTGGCGCGCGTGGCGGGGGTTCATGCCTCGACTGTGCTGCGTCAGGTGCGGCGCATTGAAATGCGGCGCGATGATCCACTGGTTGATGCGGCCCTGACGGCATTGGCCCTGACCCATCGCAGGCCCGCGCAGGAACAGATGCGCCGGGCAGGTGACAAAAAGAAGGATAGCGGCGCAATGAAACCGACCGATGATCTGCCCGATTCTGATTTACCCGACACTGATTTACCTGACACGGCCACGCTTGAACGCGAGGCCTGCCGGATTTTGCGTCGCCTATGCGAAACCGGTGCCGTTCTGGCGGTGGCCGAGCAGATGGAAAAGGCCGTGGTGGTGCGTGATGCCGGTGCCGACGGGGCGGGTGCGCGCACGGCGGTGGTTGATTGCGCCATTGCCCGCGCCATGGCGTTGCAGGACTGGATTTCCTGTTCGGCGCCGGGGCGGATCAGCCGTTATCGGATCACCGCCGCCGGGCGTGCCGCGCTTGGCCGGTTACTGGCCGAGGCCGAAAACCGTGCCCGCATCACTCAGGAATCTGGTTTCGCCGAGGCACAGACCGCTTTTGCCAGCCCGTCGGGGGGGCGGGGCGACGCGGGCGGGTCTTCTTCGCGCCGACTGCGGTATAATGCGCCCGAAAGCCCGCTGAGCGCCCTAGCCCGG
>DAOUPC010000238.1 GCA_030626365.1 Paracoccaceae bacterium | reverse complement strand
CATCCGAGGCGGCCCAGAACACATCGCCCGGATCAATGTCATAGAGGCTCTTCATGGTCCATTCCAGCGCCACCAGATGGCCACCCGTCGGGCGAATGACCCCCTTGGGGGCGCCGGTAGTGCCCGAGGTGTAAAGAATATAGGCCGGGTGGTTGCCTTCGACGGGGACGCATTCGGCCGGGGTCACGCCATCCTGAAAACCATGCCAGTCAACATCACGGCCATCAATTAGCGTGGCAATTTCCTGTTCGCGTTGCAGGATCACGCAGAATTCCGGCTTGTGGGTGGCCAGTTCTATCGCCCCGTCCAGCAGGGGTTTGTATTTGACCACCCGGTTCGGTTCCAGTCCGCAAGAGGCGGCGATGATTGCGCGTGGCTGGCAGTCATCGATCCGCACGGCCAGTTCGTTGGCGGCAAACCCGCCGAACACCACGGAATGGATTGCCCCCAGCCGGGCGCAGGCCAGCATCGCGATAAGGGCCTCGGGGACCATCGGCATATAGATGATTACCCGGTCGCCCTTGGTGATGCCTTTGGCGCGCAGCGCCCCGGCAACGCTGGCGACACGGGTTTGCAGATCGCCATAGGTTATCTTGTCTTTGGTGCCGGTGATGGGGCTGTCATAGATGATTGCCGTGCGATCCCCATTGCCGGCCTCTACGTGGCGGTCAACCGCGTTATAACAGGTGTTGACCATGCCATCGCTGAACCATTCATAAAGCGGCGCGTTTTCGTCGTTCAGTGCGCGGGTTGGTTTTTGGTCCCAGGTAATGGCCTCGGCGGCTTGCATCCAGAATGCCTCGGGGTCGCGCTTCCAGCTTTCGTAAACCTCTGCGTATGCCATTTTGTCGCTCCTCAAGATGTCCGTATGCATATGTATACCGTTAACGGCCTGTTACGCCGCGTCACCCGCACCCCGCAAGGGGGCACCCTGCGCCGGATTGACACCGATTGCGCTAACCCTGCTGGGGAAATGATGCGGGCGCAAGGAAGTAACGGGTTTTCCGGCCCCGGCGCAATTAAATGCCGCTGTGGGGCCGGAGTGTGAGGCCGGAGTGTGGGGCCGGTTACCCGTAATGGGTGACCGGTGTGCCAGCGATGGCCGCCATGTTCAGCAACCCGCGTGCGGTGATCGACGGGGTGACGATATGGGCGGTGTTGCCCATCCCCATCAGGATCGGTCCCACCTCGAGCCCGTCTGCGCGCATCTTGAGGATGTTACGCACCCCGCTGGCTGCATCTGCATGGGCAAAGATCAGCACGTTGGCCTCGCCCTGCATACGCGAGTTGGGAAACATCCGGTCGCGCAGGTCAGGATCAAGCGCCATATCCACGTTCATTTCGCCCTCATAGACAAAATCACGGGGTTCGCTGTCTAGAATGGCCATGGCGGCGCGCAACCGTTTGCCCGACCCTTCGGCCTGATTGCCGAATTGCGACTGTGAACACAGGGCGACCTTTGGTTCCAGCCCGAAACGGCGCACGTGGCGGGCGGCCCCGATGGCGGATTCAGCCAGGCTCTCGGGGGTGGGGCGCTGATGTACGTGGGTGTCGGCGATGAACAGCGGACCCTGTTCCAGAATCATCAGCGACAAGGCCCCCTGGGCATGCAGGCCGTCGTTGCCCAGAACCTGTGCGACATAGTTCAGATGCCAGCGGAATTCGCCAAACGTGCCACAGATCAGGCTGTCTGCCTCGCCCCGGTGTACCATGATTGCGCCGATGGCGGTGGTGTTGGTGCGCATGATTGCCTTGGCCAGATCGGGTGTGACGCCGCGCCGCTGCATCAACTGGTGATAGCTGTTCCAGTATTCATAATAGCGCGGATCGTCGTTCGGATTGACGATCTGAAACTCGCGCCCGGGCCGGATATCAAGGCCCAGCCGTTCACAGCGATGGGCGATCACCTCGGGGCGGCCAATCAGGATCGGGGTTTCGATTGTCTCTTCCAGAATCGCCTGGGCGGCACGCAGAACGCGTTCGTCCTCGCCCTCGGCAAAGACGATCCGGCGCGCGGCCTTAGAGGCGGCCTCGAATACCGGGCGCATAAGTAAGGCTGATTTGAACACCGATTGATTAAGGCAGTCTTTATAGGTTTCAAGGTCGTCGATGGGCCGCGTGGCGACGCCGCTGTCCATTGCCGCCTGGGCCACGGAAGAGGACACAACAGCCACAAGGCGCGGATCAAACGGCTTGGGGATCAGGTAATCCGCCCCAAAGGTCAGTTGTTCGCCGCGATAGGCGGCCGCGGCCTCGGCTGATGTGGTGGCGCGGGCAAGGTCGGCGATGCCTTCGATGCAGGCCAGTTGCATTTCGTCGTTGATCTCGGTGGCACCCACATCCAGCGCGCCGCGAAAGATGAACGGGAAACACAGCACGTTGTTGACCTGATTGGGGAAATCGCTGCGCCCGGTGGCGATTATCGCATCGGGGGCGACTGCGCGCGCGTCGTCGGGCAGGATTTCGGGGTTGGGGTTGGCCAGCGCAAAGATGATCGGGCGCCTGGTCATCTTTTTTACCATTTCAGGCTGCAACACGTTGGGACCGCTAAGACCCAGAAACAGGTCGGCCCCGTCAATCACATCGTCCAGGGTGCGTTTGTCCGTATCCTGGGCATAGGCCGCCTTGTGCGGGTTCATGTCGACCTCGCGGCCCTTGTAAACCAGCCCGTGAATATCGCACAGCCAGACATTTTCGCGCCGCACACCCAGCTTTAGCAGCATGTTCAGACAGGCAATTCCAGCCGCCCCGCCGCCGGTCGAAACGATCTTGATGTCCTCGAACCGTTTGCCGGCCACATGCAGCGCATTCTTGGCCGCCGCCCCGACAACGATTGCGGTGCCGTGCTGATCGTCGTGAAATACCGGGATGTTCATCCGCTCGCGGCAGATTTTTTCGACAATGAAACAATCCGGTGCCTTGATGTCTTCCAGGTTGATCGCCCCGAATGTCGGCCCCAGGGCACAGACAATCTCGGCCAGCTTTTCTGGGTCCGACTCATTTAGTTCAATATCAAAGCAATCGATATTTGCGAACTTTTTGAACAGGACCGCTTTGCCCTCCATCACCGGTTTACTGGCCAGCGGGCCAATATTTCCCAGCCCCAGAACGGCGGTGCCGTTGGTCACCACCCCCACCAGATTACCCCGTATAGTATAGCGCGATGCGGCCGAGGCATCCTTTTCAATCTCAAGGCAGGCCTCGGCGACGCCGGGCGAATAGGCGCGGGCCAGATCACGGCCATTGGCCATCGGTTTGGTCGCGCGGATTTCAAGTTTTCCGGGCTTTGGGTGTTCGTGATAAAACAAGGCTGCCTGGCGCAGTTTTTGATTGTCGGACATAAAATGTGCTCCTCCCGGAAATTAGTTTAACACTAAACTAGTTATTTGGCGTTGAAAACCGGCCATATTCCATACTGGTCCTACCGTTAGCATTTTGCAAACTTTCCCCACCTTGCGAAACTTTTTTCTACAGGTCACTCTTGGGCATGACCAAAGGGGGGTGCCATGCCCGGTATCTTCACCACAACACAGGAGTCACCATGACCCTTAAGGCAGCGGCAATATCAGTGCGCGAAAATGCTCATGCGCCCTATTCGGGGTTCCGGGTCGGGGCGGCGGTCCGGGGTGCTTCGGGGGCTGTCTATGCCGGTTGTAACGTGGAAAACGTGGCCTACCCCGAAGGCACCTGCGCCGAGGCCGGGGCGATTGCCGCGATGGTGGCGGCGGGTGAAACCACGCTGACAGAGGTATACGTGGTGGCGGACAGCCCGACACCGGTTTCCCCCTGCGGCGGGTGCCGCCAGAAACTGGCCGAATTCGGTGGCGGTGGCGTGCGCGTAACGATGGGCACAACGGGCGGGGCGCAACAGGTGATGACCCTGGCCGAATTGCTGCCCGGTGCGTTTAATGGCGACCACATGGGCGTGAAATAGGCGATGGACGCGCGATCGATCATTGCCAAGCTGCGCCAGCGTGACGTGCCATCGGGGGATGAATTGCGCTGGTTTGCGCATGGGCTGGCGGACGGTACGGTCAGCGATGCGCAGGCCGGGGCCTTTGCCATGGCGGTTTGCATGGGGGGGCTGGGTGCGGCTGGGCGCGCGGCGCTGGCGCTGGCGATGCGTGACAGTGGCGATGTGCTGGAGTGGCATCTGGACGGCCCGGTCGTGGACAAACATTCCACCGGCGGTGTGGGTGATTGCGTGTCATTGTTGCTGGCCCCGGCGCTTGCGGCGTGCGGGGCGTATGTGCCGATGATTTCGGGCCGGGGGCTGGGGCACACGGGCGGAACGCTGGACAAGATGGAATCGATTGCGGGGCTGGGCACGGCGATCAGTCAGGACCGCCTGACGCAGATCGTTACCCAGACCGGCTGTGCCATTGTCGGGGCGACGGCCCGCATCGCGCCTGCCGACAAGCGGCTTTATGCAATCCGTGATGTGACCGCGACAGTCGAGAGCCTT
>DAOUPC010000187.1 GCA_030626365.1 Paracoccaceae bacterium | reverse complement strand
GTATTCATCCAGCGCCCGTTGCATCAGGCCCAGTTCATCATCGCTGATGTCGTGCCCCTGTTCCAGCCGCTCATTCAGGGTGCCGTATCCGGTCACATCCAGCGGTGCCATTTCGGCCCGTTTCAGGATCGCCACGGTTTCGCGCACCGCTTCGGCCTCGTCCACGCCACTGGCAAAACACATCAGTGCCGCGCCGGTCGCCCCTTTGGGCAGCCCGTCGCCTTCCTTGCGCCCGATCTGGACGATAAGGGTATAGACCTGTTGTCGAGAAGGTTTTTTGGTCATTGCATCTGTCCGCGCGAGGGTTTCCCCACGCTTATCAATCCCTGAGAAGTTCGTTGATGCCGGTCTTGGACCGGGTCCGGGCATCCACCCGCTTGACGATCACCGCGCAGTAAAGGTTCACGTTGTTCTTGGATGGCATCGATCCGGCAACCACGACGGAATAGGGCGGCACCTCGCCATAGGTCACTTCGCCGGTCTCGCGGTCGACGATCTTGGTGGACTGGCCGATAAACACGCCCATCCCCAGAACCGACCCTTCGCGAACGATACAGCCCTCGACCACTTCGGAACGCGCGCCGATGAAACAATTGTCCTCGATGATCGTCGGGCCGGCCTGCATCGGTTCCAGCACGCCGCCAATGCCAACGCCGCCTGACAGATGCACGTTCTTGCCGATCTGTGCGCAGGACCCAACCGTGGCCCAGGCGTCAACCATGGTGCCTTCGTCCACATAGGCCCCAAGGTTCACAAAGGATGGCATCAGCACCACACCCGGCGCGATAAAGGCAGATTTGCGCACCACACAGCTGGGCACGGCGCGAAACCCTGCGGTTTTCCACTCGGCCGCGCCCCAACCGTTGAACTTGCTGTCCACCTTGTCCCACCAGCCGCCACCTTGCGGTCCGCCGGAATGTGGTTCCATGTCCTTGATCCGAAAGCCCAGCAGGACGGCCTTTTTGGCCCACTGGTTCACATGCCAACTGCCGTCGTCCTGTTTCTCCGCCACGCGCAATGTGCCGCTGTCCAGTGCGTTCAGTGTGTCCTCGATTGCCTCGCGGATCGCACCGGTGGTGGCCGGGGTGATCGTGTCGCGGGCATCCCATGCCGCTTCGATGGTGGTTTCCAGATCCGTGTTCGACATGGGTGTTCTCCTCTCAACCATAGGTTTCCTGCCCTATAGCTGCCATCTGCGCGACAGACAATGCGAAGAAGCCGGGCCGAATCCTATTCCGGCATTGGATCGGGCGCAATGTTTGCCCCACAGACCAGCACCGCAACCTTTTCCCCCGGCGCGGGTCGATAGGCCCCGGACATCAGCGCCGCCAGCGCGGTTGCGCCTGCCGGCTCTACCAGTTGGCGATGCTCTTTCCACAGGGCCATTTGCGCGGTTGCAATGGCCTGATCGCTGACCAGAACCGGCTGTACATCCTGTTTTGTTGCCAGTCCGAAACAAATTTCCCCGATACGGCGCGCACCCAGTGCGTTGGCGGCAATGCCCGACACATCCACATCCACCGGCCTGCCCGCCGTCAGCGCGGCATGCAGCGTAGATGCGGTTTTTGGTTCCACCGCCACCACCTTGCGCCCGCTGTCCGCCAGCCAGGCCAGCGACCCGGCAATCAGCCCGCCACCGCCCACCGCAATCAGAACGGTGTCGCCATCCAGCCCCTGCAATTCCCATTCGCGCACACAGGTGCCTTGCCCGGCCACCGTTGCCGGGGCGTCATAGGCGTGGATTTGCATCGCCCCGCTGGCGGTCTCGTATTCCTGCGCCATTTGCAGCGCATTGGCATATTCGCCCGGCACCACGCTCAGGTCGGCCCCCATGCCCCGGATCAGGTCGATCTTGGATGGCCCGGCAATTTCGGGCACAAAAATGCGCGCCCTGTGCCCCAGTGCGCGTGCGGCAAAGGCCACCGCCGCCCCGTGATTGCCACCAGATGCGGCCACCAGCCCGGCCTTTGGGACCGATCCGCCAAGCATTGTGTTGAATGCACCGCGTGCCTTGAAGCTGCCGGTGTGCTGCATCTGTTCCAGCTTCATCTCAACCGAATAAGGCAGGCCGAAACCTGTCACCTTCAGCACCGGTGTTTTCACCAGATAGCCCTCTGTGCGGTGCGCGGCCGTTTCGATCTGCGATTTCCAGTCCATCAATTGGTATCCTTATTTTGATGCGGCTTTACTGGCCTTGTTTGTGCGAACCCTATAGGGCTGATGGGGACACGAAAAGCAGGGAAAGATGCCTGAATGAAAGATGATCGCCTAAGCCCGTTCCGGGATGCCCATTCAGACAGTGACCGGGCCAAACATGTGCCCGACACGCCCCAGTCACGCGCGCCGGCCTATCGGCTGGCCTTTGCGGACAATGATTTCCTGTGCCGGGACGAACTGCGCCCTGTGCGGCTTCAGCTGGAACTGCTGAAACCGGAATTATTGCTGGATGAACACGGAATCGAAAGCACCATCGTGTTGTTTGGTGGTGCCCGCATCCCGGACCCGGTGGACAAGCACAAGGCGCGCACGAAAACGCTGGCCGATCTGTCGAAATTCTATGACGTGGCACGTGAATTTGCCCGGTTGATGACCCTGAAGTCGATGGCAAGCAATAACCGGGAAAACGTGATCGTTACCGGTGGCGGGCCGGGGGTGATGGAGGCGGGAAACCGCGGGGCGGTGGATGCGGGGGGGGTGTCTATCGGTCTGTCGATCGTGTTGCCGCATGAACAGGCCCCGAACGGGTATGTCACGCCTGACCTCAGCTTTAATTTCCACTATTTCGCCATTCGCAAGATGCATTTCCTGATGCGCGCGCGCGCCATCTGCATCTTTCCCGGTGGTTTTGGCACGATGGATGAAATGTTTGAAACGCTGACCCTGATTCAGACCGGGCGGATGGAACGGGTGCCGTTCCTTTTGTTTGGCCGGGCGTTCTGGGAAACGATGATCAACTGGGAGGCGCTGGCAGATGCCGGCACCATATCCGCCGAAGATCTGGACCTGTTCCGCTTTGTCGATACCGCGAAAGAGGCCATGGACCTGATCGAAAACTGGGAACCCGCCCCGCCGCGCGACGCGATGCCGGGCCGCTAGGGGTGCGCACGTCATCAAATCCCCCCCGAAAGGGGGCTTGTAGGCTATGGCGTTGGGGTCAGGTGACCAGACTCAGATCGCGTGCGCGGGCAAAACGCCCAGTTCAACGCCATGCGGCAGGGTGGTGACAACCTGACGGCCCATCACATCATTGATTGCATAGCCATACCCGGCCAGCCGGAATTTCCATTCGCGCAATGAAAGGGCTTTGCCCCGTTCGCGCTGAAGCAGGTTCAGAACTTCTGTATCAATCATTGTTCCGCTAATATCTGCCTGTGCCATTATTCGTATCCTTGTTAAAATCAATTGTTCGCAATTTGGAAACTGACCGTTGATGCGGGCATAATTGCATCTCAATTGAGGAAAGATTCGGGCAGGTCTGGCGGTTGGCAGGTTCAGGTCAGCCAGATCAGAAACAGGCTGAGGGTGACAAAGGCCAGTGATGTCGCGGCAAGCATGGCAACGGATGCGGCCCCCTCAAGGCCCAGATCCTGCGCCAGAACCGTATAGATACCGAACATCGGCATGGCGGCTGACAGGATCACGGCCACGTACATGTCGGGCGGCAGCGCGGCCAGTCCCAGCAACGGCAGCGACAGTGCCGCAAGGGCCACCATGGCCGGATGCACAAGCAGTTTGCCAAAAGCCACCTGTAGGGCGCGCCACTGGTTGCCGGACAGTTTCAGCCCGACCATGGACCCGCCAACAACCACCAGCGACAAGGCCGACGCCGAGGCGGCAAGCATGACGAACAGCCGGTTGGCCACACCCGGAACCGGGATTTGCGCCAGTGACACGACAAGCCCCAAAGCCAGGCCAATGATCATCGGTCGCCGGATCACGCCCAGAATGGCCATCGTTATGGCACGAGGAATAGAGCGGGTCTGGCCGCCCTTTGCCATGTCCATCAGGATCAGGCAGATCGGGATAAGGATGAAATTCTCGACCAGCATGTTCAGGGCCAGAATGATGCCGGCGATGTCGGGAAAGGTCAGCAACATCACCGGATAGCCGATAAACCCGGAATTGGGGCAGGTGCTGCCCATGATCGCCACGGCACGGCGCGCCTTGTCGGTTCCGGTCCAGGTGAACCAGAGCCATGCGGCGGCGATGGTCGTCAGGCTGCCCAACAGCAGCACCAGCATGTAACCGGGGTGAAACACATCCGCGATATCGCGCGAGGCGACGGCGTTGAACAGCAATGCGGGCAAGGCGATGTTCAGCACGTATTTGCCCAGCACCCGCATTTCAGAGGCCGTAAACCAGCCCTTTGCGACAATCAGATATCCGATGGCAATGGCCGCATAGATCGGGAATGTGATGGCGAATATCTGGGTCATGTCAGCGTTTTGGCCCAGTGGCCGGGCCAGTGGTCGGGCAGGGGTGGGGCTGTGGTGGCCGGGCAGGGGCGCCACGCAACGGTGCCATCAGCCGATAAGACCCTGATTTTCGCCCACCTGCCCGCCCACCTGCCCACGGTGCAGCAGCAAGTGATCAAGGATCACACAAGCCATCATTGCCTCGCCCACCGGTACGGCACGGATGCCGACGCAGGGGTCGTGGCGCCCTTTGGTGATGATTTCGGTCGCTTGCCCCGATTTGGTGATGGTCTGGCGGGGCTTTAGGATCGACGAGGTGGGTTTGACGGCAAAGCGCACCACGATGTCCTGTCCGGTGCTGATCCCGCCAAGGATTCCGCCTGCGTGATTTGATGAATATTCCGGCCCGTCCGGTCCCATCGAAATCTCGTCTGCGTTGGCCTCTCCGGTCAGGGTGGCGGCGTCCATGCCGGCCCCGATCTCGACCGCTTTGACCGCGTTGATCGACATGCAGGCGGCGGCCAGGTCTGTGTCCAGCTTGCCATAGACCGGTGCGCCGATCCCCGCAGGCACCCCGCGCGCCACCAATTCAATCACCGCCCCGACCGAATTGCCGGATTTGCGCAACTTGTCCAGATAGGCGGCCCAGTCGGTGGCCGCCTGTGCATCGGGCGCCCAGAACGGATTGGCCGTGATCTGGGCCCAGTCGAACCGCGCCCGGTCAATTTTATGCGGGCCCATCTGCACCATATAGCCGGTGATCTGCACATTCGGGGCAATCGCGCGGATTGCCTCGCGGGCCAATCCGCCTGCGGCCACGCGCGATGCGGTTTCGCGTGCCGAGGACCGCCCGCCACCGCGATAATCGCGGATGCCGTATTTCTGCCAATAGGTGATGTCGGCGTGACCGGGGCGGAATTTATCCTTGATATCACCATAGTCCTTGGAGCGTTGATCGGTGTTTTCGATCATCAGTTGCACCGGGGTGCCGGTGGTTTTGCCCTCGAACACACCGGACAGAATGCGCACCTCGTCGGCCTCGCGTCGCTGGGTGGTGTATTTGTTCTGCCCCGGTTTGCGCCGGTCCAGCCAGTGCTGGATCAGCCCTTCGTCGATTGTCACGCCCGGAGGGCAGCCATCCACCGTGGCCCCGATTGCCGGTCCGTGGCTTTCGCCCCAGGTGGTCACACGGAAAAGATGGCCAAAGCTGTTGATCGACATGGGGGTACTCCTTTTGTCTGTGTGTACCTATCGGTGGTGTGGTTCTGCCTCAAGCGGTTTTGGCTGGGTGGTGTGGTTTTGGGGGCGCTGCCCCCGCCCCGGAGTGTTTTCAGAAAGCCCGGGGTGTTTTTAGTAAGCCGGGGTGTTTTTAGTAAGAATGAGTATTTTGAACAAGAAGAAGCGGAAAGTCAGCTTGTTATTGTGTGTGCAGCGCCGTAGATTGGTACCTGCCTCGGGGGGCCCATATGGGCTGAGATGCATTCTGCAAACCCGTTGAACCTGAACCGGCTAATACCGGCGGAGGGAAGGTTACACGGACAT
>DAOUPC010000236.1 GCA_030626365.1 Paracoccaceae bacterium | reverse complement strand
TTCAGCGCCGGTGCAGATCTGGACGAGGCCCGCGCCGGTCTGGCCACATCGCAATTGTGGGAACAGCTTTCGGGGGCGATTGCCGCGCTGCCCGGGCTGACGGTTGCCGCGTTGAACGGCACGCTGGCGGGTGGGGCCAATGGCATGGTGCTGGCCTGTGACCTGCGCATCGCGGTGCCGGGGGCGAAGTTCTTTTACCCGGTGATGAAGCTGGGGTTTCTGCCACAGCCGTCCGATCCGGCCCGTATGGCCGCGCTGATCGGCCCGGCCCGGACCAGGTTGATCCTGATGGCCGGGCAAAAGATCACCGCGAAGGACGCCTTTACGTTCGGGTTGATCGACCGGATCGCAGAGCCTGATGATTTGTTGCCGGTGGCCAATGAACTGGTCGCGGACACGCTGGCCGCCAAACCCGAGATCGCGACCCGGATCAAGGCAATGTGCGCGCCCTCAGGGCACGCCCCGGCAAAGGGACAGGCATGACACAAGTATCCAAACGCAAACCACAGGCGCTGGTCATTGGCGCGGGGCCTGCCGGGTTGATGGCGGCAGAAGAACTGGCGCGCGCCGGCTGCGCCGTGACTGTGATCGAGGCCAAACCCTCCGTCGGGCGCAAGTTTCTGATGGCCGGCAAGTCGGGGTTGAATCTGACAAGGGATCAGCCATTTGACGCCTTTCTGGATGCCTACACCGAGGCAGGCGCGTGGCTGCACCCAATGATCACGGCGTTTGATCCAGTGGCGGTTCAGGCCTGGGCGCGTGACCTGGGGCAAGAGGTGTTCACCGGCTCGACAGGTCGGGTGTTTCCGGTTGCCATGAAGGCCTCGCCCCTGTTGCGTTCCTGGCTGGGGCGGCTGGATGGGCTTGGCGTTCAGTTGCGCACACGCTGGCGCTGGGCTGGTTGGGACAATGGCACCGCCACCTTCGACACACCCGAGGGCCGCACGAAGTTTACCGCAGATGCCACGGTTCTGGCGCTGGGCGGGGCCAGTTGGGCGCGCCTTGGCTCGGACGGGGCATGGGCCGATGTACTGAAAGGGCACGGCGTGGATATTGCGCCCTTTGCCCCGGCCAACGCCGGTCTGCGGGTCGACTGGTCGACGCATATGGGCGCGGTTCTTGGCCAGCCGCTGAAGGGTGTGGCGTTTCGTGCCGGTCCTTATGCGTCGCGCGGCGAGGCGGTGATTTCTGCGCGCGGGCTGGAAGGCGGCGGTATCTATTCCGTCAGCCGCGGGGTGCGGGTAGGTCACGCGCTGATTGTTGATCTGGCCCCGGACAGAACTGTGGATGCCCTGACCGCCCGCCTTGCGCGTCCGCGCGGCAAGGCAAGCTGGTCCAACCACCTGCGCAAGGTGCTCAAACTGGGGGCCGCGCGCATGGCCCTGCTGAACGAATTTGGCCGCCCCTTGCCGACACAACCCGCCACGCTGGCCGCATTGATCAAGGCGCTGCCGGTCGCCCATGCCGGGTTGGCCCCGCTGGACGAAGCCATCTCATCTGCAGGTGGCGTGATGCGGTCCGCCGTGGACGAGGGCCTGATGGTCGAATCCATGCCCGGCGTATTCTGCGCCGGGGAAATGCTGGACTGGGAGGCCCCCACAGGGGGGTATCTGTTGACCGCCTGTCTTGCCACGGGGCGCTGGGCGGGGCGGTCAGCCGCCGCTTATGGCCTGAAGGCCTTATCATGATTTTGTTGTCAGGGGCGTTGTTGCACAGAGAGCCATTGAGACGGGCTGATGCGCAAGGAAGGTGACGTTGATCCGCGCCACCTTGTTCATTCAGAGCTGTACCCAGTCAGCAGGTGGTTTGCCTTTGCCGGGGTGCAGGGTGCCGCAATTGGGACAGGTACGCGCCTGCGTGTCCTCGTGGAAGGCTTCATAGATCTTCGGCAAGGCCGTGACGATCCCGCTGGGGTCGCTCAGCGCGACTTCGATGCGATGCACGCGGGTCTTGCAGTCAAAGCAATACCACTCAAACCCCTCCTTCATGCCTGCCATCCGCGGGCTTTCGACGACAATGCCGACCGACCCCTCTTGTGGGCGTTGCGGGGCATGAATGGTATGTGAGGGCATCAGGAACACTTCGCCCTCGCGTATTGGCACATCGTAGATTTCACCGTTTTCAGCGATTTTCAGCATCATGTCGCCGCGCACCTGATAGAACCATTCTTCGACCGGATCATCGTGGAAATCGACACGGGTGTTGGGGCCGCCAACGACCATCACGATCATGCCCGCATCGGTATGCAACAGTTTATTGTTGACCGGGGGCTTCAGTTTGTCAGCATTGTCAGTGACCCATTTCTCGAAATTGAAAGGGGCAAATCCGGGGTGGATAGGCATGGGACTCTCCTTGAATGACAGCCAAGAGGATTGTTCGCAGCGTTGCCCACAGGATCGACAGGGTCAGGTATAATTTCAAGGGCGGATTGGCGATCTGGATATAACAAATCCAGATATCGGAACAGGCAGAAGCACCGCGGTTTCATGGCGATGCTTCTGTGTCTTGAAGGGTGTTTTTGTTCCGGCGCGTGTCAGGCCACGTCGAATGCCAGTGGTTTGACCTGGGTGAAAAGCCCCGTGGTCTCAAGCTGGGCCGTGACCGAGACATCCACAGGCTCGTCGACATAAAGCAGGGCTATCGCCTCACCACCGGCTTCGGCCCGGCCCAGGGTAAAGTTGGCGATATTCACGCCGTTCTCGTCCATGGTCTTGCCCAGAAGGCCAATGATACCCGGCACGTCCTCGTTCGTGGTGTAAAGCATGTTGGCCCCGATTTCGGCGTCGATATTGATGCCCTTGATCTGGATGAACCGCGGTTTGCCATCGCTGAAAACTGTCCCGGCGATAGAGCGTTCCCTTTTGCCCGTAACAACCGTGACCTTAATATAGCCGTCAAAAGTACCGGATTTGTCCTGATTGGTGGTGCTGATCTGAATGCCGCGTTCCTTGGCAATGACCGGCGCGGACACCATGTTCACATCAGGGTTGGCCTTTTTCATGATGCCTGCAATCACACTGCAATTGAGCGCCTCAAGGTTCATTTCGGCAACTGTTCCGTCGTAAAGGATGTTTATGGCCTGGATAGGCTCATCGGTCATCTGACCGATAAAGGCACCAAGGTGGCCCGACAAGCTGATCCAGGGCCCCATCACCTTGGCTTCTTCGGCGGTAACCGATGGCATGTTCAGCGCGTTGGTAACCGCGCCGGTCAACAGATAGTCGGACATCTGTTCGGCGACCTGAAGGGCGACGTTTTCCTGCGCCTCGGTGGTTGCCGCCCCCAGATGCGGGGTGCAGACGACGTTGGGCAGGTTGAACAATGGGTTTTCGGTGGCGGGTTCGACACTGAACACGTCGAAACCTGCCCCGGCCACATGACCCGATTGCAGCAGGTCGGCCAATGCCTGTTCATCCACCAGTCCGCCACGGGCACAGTTGATGATCCTTACGCCCGGTCGGGTCTTTTCCAAAGCCTCGCGCGACAGAATATTGCGGGTCTGGTCGGTCAGCGGCACATGCAGGGTGATGAAATCAGCGCATGCCAGCAGTTCGTCCAGATCAACCTTTTTGACGCCCATCTTTTCCGCCTTTTCGGTCCCAAGAAAGGGATCATACGCCAGCACCTTCATCTTCAGGCCACGCGCACGATCGCAGACAATTCCGCCGATATTGCCTGCCCCGATCACACCCAGCGTCTTGCCGGTCAGTTCGGAGCCCATGAATTTCGATTTCTCCCATTTTCCCGCCTGGGTCGAGGCACTGGCCGCCGGGATTTGTCGGGCGACGGCGAACATCATGGCGATCGCGTGCTCGGCGGTGGTAATCATGTTGCCAAAGGGCGTGTTCATCACGATCACCCCCTTCTTGCTGGCTGCTTCCTTGTCCACATTGTCGGTGCCAATGCCGGCATGGGCAATGACCTTGAGGTTATCGGCGTGGCGCAGGATGGTTTCGGTCACCTTGGTTGCCGAGCGGATGGCCAGGCCATCATACTGGCCGATCACTTGCGCCAGGCGTTCCTTGTCCTTGCCCAGATCGGGTTCGAAATCCACGTCGATACCGCGGTCGCGGAAAATCTGAACAGCAGTGGGTGAGAGTTTGTCGGATACGAGTACTTTGGGGGCCATTTCAGTGGTCCTTTATTGATAACTTGATTGGGGGATGGTGGGTTTCCACCCACCCTACATATTTGCCGTAGGGTGGGTGAAACCCACGCTTATGCCGCTAACTATTGCGCCGCGATTTCGGTCTCGAATGCCCAGGCCAGCCATGGAAGAAACGCCTCGATGTCCGAGGTTTCGACCGTGCCACCGCACCAGATCCGCAGGCCCGCAGGCGCGTCGCGATAGGCCCCGATGTCAAATGCAACGCCTTGGATTTCCAGCCTTTTCGCTATGGCCTTGGCAAAACTTGCACCGTCCCTGATCCGTGGATCAGTGAATTTCAAACACACCGAAGTATTGGAACGCGTCGCCGCGGCCTGCGCCAGATTGGCGATCCACGGGTTCTTGTCGCAGAAATCA
>DAOUPC010000202.1 GCA_030626365.1 Paracoccaceae bacterium | reverse complement strand
GTACAACAAGGTTGTTGATGCCTGGTCCAAGTGTAACGACCGTGTAACAGATGCGATGATGGGGGCCATTTCGGCTCACACGACGGACGAGTCCGGTGCCGAAATGGAACCGAACTCGGTCTATATGATGGCCCACTCGGGTGCGCGTGGTTCGGTCACGCAGATGAAACAGCTGGGCGGCATGCGCGGGTTGATGGCCAAGCCGAATGGCGACATCATCGAGACGCCGATCATCTCGAACTTCAAGGAAGGTCTGACCGTTCTTGAATACTTCAACTCGACCCACGGGGCCCGCAAGGGTCTGTCCGATACCGCGCTTAAGACTGCGAACTCGGGTTATCTGACACGTCGTCTGGTGGACGTGGCGCAGGATTGCATCATTCGTATGCGCGACTGTGGCACCGAAAACGCGATTACCGCCGTGGCGGCGGTCAATGACGGTGAGGTTGTCGCAACCCTGAGCGAGCGTTTGCTGGGTCGGGTCACGGCCGAAGATATCGTCAAGCCGGGAACCAAAGATGTCATCGTCGGTGCCGGTCAGTTGATCGACGAACGTATGTCCGATGCCATCGAAGCAGCCGGGGTTCGTTCAACCCGTATCCGTTCGCCTTTGACCTGCGAAGCAGAAGAAGGCGTTTGTGCCATGTGTTACGGGCGCGATCTGGCACGCGGCACGATGGTCAACAGCGGCGAGGCCGTGGGCATCATCGCGGCGCAGTCGATCGGTGAACCCGGTACACAGCTGACCATGCGGACGTTCCACATTGGTGGCGTGGCCCAGGCTGGCCAGCAGTCGTTCCAAGAGGCCAACCAGGAAGGCAAGATCACCATCGAGAACGCCAATACGCTGGAAAATGCGGCAGGCGAAGTCATGGTGATGGGTCGCAACATGAAGCTGTTCATCATGGATGCGAACGGCGACGAACTGGCCAACCACAAGCTGACCTATGGTTCAAAGCTGTTCATCAAGGATGGTGCGGATGTCACGCGTGGTGACAAGCTTTATGAATGGGACCCCTATACGCTGCCGATCATTGCGGAAAAGGCGGGTACGGCAAAGTTTGTCGATCTTGTTTCGGGCATCGCTGTGCGGGACGAAACCGATGATGCCACCGGCATGACCCAGAAAATCGTGATCGACTGGCGCACAGCCCCCAAAGGCAACGAACTGAAGCCAGCGATCATTCTGCTCGACAAGGATGGCGAACCGGTCCGCAACGCTGCGGGTAACCCGGTGACCTATGCAATGTCGGTTGATGCGGTTCTGTCGATCGAGGACGGCCAAGAGGTCGTGCCCGGTGAAGTTGTCGCGCGTATTCCGCGCGAAGGTGCCAAGACCAAGGACATCACCGGTGGTCTGCCGCGTGTGGCCGAATTGTTCGAGGCACGTCGCCCCAAGGATCACGCGATCATCGCCGAAATCGATGGGTATGTGCGGTTTGGGCGCGACTATAAGAACAAGCGCCGGATCAGCATCGAACCTGCGGATGAAAATCTGGAAACGGCGGAATACATGGTGCCCAAGGGCAAGCATATTCCGGTTCAAGAGGGCGATTTCATCCAGAAGGGTGATTACCTGATGGACGGCAACCCGGCCCCGCACGACATTCTTGCCATTATGGGTGTCGAGGCCCTTGCCGATTACATGATCGACGAGGTGCAGGATGTGTATCGCCTGCAAGGTGTTAAGATCAACGACAAGCATATCGAAGTGATCGTGCGTCAGATGCTCCAGAAATGGGAAATCAAGGACAGCGGTGACACCACCCTTCTCAAGGGTGAACATGTCGATAAGCAAGAATATGATCAAGCCTGCGAAAAGGCACTGTCCAAAGGCGGGCGTCCGGCCAAGGGCGAACCGATCCTGCTGGGTATCACCAAGGCATCGCTGCAAACCCGCAGCTTTATCTCGGCGGCGTCGTTCCAGGAAACCACGCGGGTTCTGACCGAAGCATCGGTACAGGGCAAGCGCGACAAACTGGTTGGTCTTAAGGAAAACGTTATCGTTGGCCGTCTGATCCCGGCCGGTACTGGTGGCGCGACCATGCGTGTGCGTCGTATCGCGCAGGATCGCGACAATGTGGTGATCGAGGCGCGGCGCGAAGAGGCCGAGGCCGCCGCCGCCCTGGCCGCCCCGACCGAGGCCGACATCATCGGTGGCGACGAGTTCGACACATTGGTGGTGGATACGCCCGAAAGTCGCGAGTGATCGCCACCCTCTGAAAAACAAAAAAACCCCGCGCTGACCGGCGCGGGGTTTTTTTATGTCTGGTCCGGGTGTTTGCACCCTTTCCTTTGGCGCAATGTCGGTGTTTCCTTGGCCTGTTGGCAAAAAGGACCACGCAATGACGAATACTATCAAGATGGTCGGTCTGCTGCGGTTTTCGGTGCTGACACCGACGTATTATTCGGAACGCTTTGACACGCTGGAACAGACCGCCGCGCATCTGTTTTCGCCCGAACATATGGACCTCAGGTTTCGCATATTCGAAAAACTGTGCCTGCCGTCCCTGATCCGCCAAAGCGATGCCAATTTCGATTGCGTGGTGCTGACGGCGCAATCCATGCCGGCGCAATATCTGGACCGCCTGCGCGCCCTGCTGGACCCGGCCCCCAACATTCACTGCATGCCGGTCGGAACGGATAAACATTATCAGCTGCTAAAATCCGGCTATAATTCGGTTCCGACGGGGGAGTGCAGCCATCGCATCCTGTTTCGGCTGGATGATGATGATGCGGTCGATCTTGATTTTATCAAGCGGACAAAACGGCTGGCGGCCGGGATGCTGACGCTTCAGGGGCCTGATACCCCGTTCATCATTGCCTATAACCGTGGGTTTTATGTGCGCAGCTCCGATGGGGAAACCGAGATTTTCGATGCCTGCGAACGCGCGCCACTTTCGACCGGAACCGCGCTGGTTGCCCGCGTGGATCACCCGGCCAACCCCTATCGGTTCAACCACCGCAAACTGGCGCAGCATTACAATACGTTTTCGGATATTTCGGTGCCGGCCTTTATCCGCACCATTCACGGCGACAACAAATCAAATCCGACACAGATGGGGATTACTCATAAGATGCGCCCGAAAGTTATCGACGACCAGTTGATCCGCCATTTCGGCGTCAGCCGCGATGATTTGGCCATGATAATCTGATGGTGCTTTAACCCATGTCCCCCAATACCACCGGCGCATTTCTGATGATGGGCAGCATGGCGGCCTTTACGCTGAATGATGCCTGCATCAAGGCCACTGGTGGCGTGCTGCCGCTGTTTCAGTTGTTGACCATTCGCGGGCTGATCAGTTCGGTGCTGATCTATGCGCTTGCCCGGCATCTGGGCGCGTTGCGGTTTCGCCTGCCACGCCGGGATTGGATGTTGATCGCCCTGCGCAGCCTAAGCGAGGTCGGCGCGGCCTATTTCTTTTTGACCGCGTTGATGAACATGCCTCTGGCCAATGTTACCGCCGTGTTGCAGATGCTGCCGCTGACCGTGACCATGGGGGCCGCGCTGTTTTTTGGTGAGCGGGTTGGTTGGCGGCGGATATTGGCCATTGCCGTCGGGTTTTGCGGTATGTTGCTGATCGTGCGGCCCGGGGCGGATGGTTTCAATATCTATGCCCTGTACACGATGGTGGCCGTTATTTTTGTGACGCTGCGCGACCTGACCACAAAACGCATGTCGCCAGCGGTTCCCTCAATGTTGGTGACGCTGGCTGCGGCGTTGGCGGTGCTGGTATTTTCCGCGCTGGTATCGCTGCGGGTCGAGTGGGCGGCGCTGGATGGGCGATTGACGCTGCTGATGCTGGGATCGTCCCTGTTCATCATCGGTGGTTATGTGCTGAGCGTCGCAGTCATGCGGGTCGGGGACGTGTCGTTCGTGGCTCCGTTTCGGTATACCGGGTTGTTGTGGGCGCTGATACTGGGCTGGCTTGTGTTCGGGGACTGGCCCGATGCGGTGACACTTGTCGGGGCGACAATCGTGGTGATGTCCGGATTGTTCACGCTGTACCGGGGGCGCATTGGGGCAGGGGGGCGATCAGGGGGCTGAAAAGACCCGCCTGATATGGTCGGCATCAATATTGTAAATCGCCCGGAAATGGTCTTCGTCCGCAGGTGACAGGGGCAACAGGTCAACCGGCCTGACGCCCGGTTTTTGGCGGGAATCGTTGAAATCATTATGCCCCCGGATCAGCATGTCCTGACCCGAGAAAGTCACCGTTGGCATATTCTGCGCCACTTTGGCGTGGGCGAAATTCATGATCGTGCGTTTTTCCGATGGCTTGAGCATCACAGCCAGTGCGGCGGTGGTATAGGGGGTGGTCGTTGGTGTGGCCCGCAGGCCCGCGGGGCCGGGGCTGGCGATAAATCCCTGATTGAAGTCGATCGCAAGATACCGGTGCTTGCGTGACAGTTTGCGCACATCCTGCGCCGCCTCGCGCAGGCGTTCCACATAGGAACAGGCCACGGCGTCATCGTCATCCATGCGAAATTGCAGGCAGGGCTGTTTGTCGAACTGGCGGATGGAATTGATCGCCGCCTGCATGACCGGGCGATGGCGCCCCGGCGCATGGGATTGGATCACCACCTGAGGCATATCCGCGACCAGATCGGCCAGCCGGTCGTGCCACGGCTTTGGCAGGCTTTCGCCAATCACGATTAACAGGGTGAAATCCGGGTCGGTTTGCGCCCGAAGCGGTGGCAGGGTTATGGTTTCAAAGGTGCGAAACCGGTCTTCCAGGCGTTTGGGGGCATAAAGATAGTCGATTCGCGCCTGCAGGTTTTCATGTTCGACCTGAAAGCCACCAATGCCTGGATAGGAAAACCGGCATAACCCAATGACCTGCATATTTGTGCCCTGTATCCGTTGTTGCCCTGATCCGCCATATGGACCCATTTGCAATCTTGCAGCGTGCCGTGAGATTGGCAAGGTGCCGGTCGGGCTTCGCAGGCTGTTGACACGGCCCGCGACTCCCCATATACGCGCGCTATCTCGGCAATTGGGGTTCGCCTCACCGTCGAATTCAGTACTGAAGTGGTCAAGATCCGGACCGTATGGTCCCGATCCTCTGGATACCAGCCGCGTCGTTTCCGATATGGGGGGCGAATGCGGTTGTTGCGCTTTGCGGACGCGTAAAGCGTTAAGATTTAACCGCACGTT
>DAOUPC010000220.1 GCA_030626365.1 Paracoccaceae bacterium | reverse complement strand
TTACTTGGTTGCGGGTCGGTGGTCCGGCGGACTGGTTGTTCCAACCGGCGGATATTGATGATCTGGCCCAGTTCATGGCGGCACTGGACCCGGCAATTCCGGTGTTCCCGATGGGGGTCGGGTCAAACCTGATCGTGCGCGATGGTGGTATCCGGGCCGTGGTGATCCGGTTGGGGCGGGGATTTAACCAGATTTCGGTGAAGGACGGACAGGTCAGCGCCGGGGCGGCGGCGTTGGACGCGCATGTGGCGCGCAAGGCGGCGGATGGTGGAATTGACCTTGGGTTTCTGCGCACCATTCCGGGCAGTATCGGTGGGGCGGTGGCGATGAATGCCGGGTGTTACGGCAGCTATATGGCGGATGTTCTGGTTCAGGCGCGTGTGGTGACGCGGGCCGGTAAGATTATCACCCTGACGCCTGATGATCTGAATTTCCGCTATCGTCAAAGCGATCTGGCGCCGGGTGCGGTGCTGGTTGATGCGACGATGAAGGGGCCCGTGGCCGTCCCCGAGGCGTTGCATGCGCGGATGGCCGCTCAGGTTGCCAGGCGCGACGAAACCCAGCCAACAAAAGAACGCAGCGCCGGATCGACCTTTCGCAACCCGGCCGGTTTTTCCAGCACGGGGCGGGCCGATGATGTGCATGACCTCAAGGCGTGGAAGGTGATTGATGACGCGGGGATGCGCGGCGCACGCCGGGGTGGCGCACAGATGAGCGAAAAGCACTCGAACTTTCTGATCAACGCCGGTGGTGCCACGGCGGCAGATCTGGAAGGGCTGGGTGAAGAGGTGCGAAAAAAGGTTTACGATTCCAGTGCGATCACGCTAGAATGGGAAATTATGCGGATCGGTGATCCGCTGACATAAAATACCCCCGACCGCAGACCTGACAGGCAATAAAACGGGCGCGGATCAAACGGGGAAACACACGGGCCGCAAAAGGTCCGGGCATATTGAGGCACTTGGTTTGGGTCAGTCGGGCAAGACACCCCCCAAAGTGGCGGTATTGATGGGCGGACCTTCGGCTGAGCGCGAGGTGTCGCTGGTCAGCGGGCGTGAATGCGCAGCCGCCCTGACGGGGCAAGGATACGAAGTGGTTACGCTGGATGCGGACCGCGACCTTTGCCGTCGACTTGGCGAAATTTCCCCCGATGTCGTGTTCAACGCCCTGCATGGGCGCTGGGGCGAAGATGGTTGTGTTCAGGGGCTGCTGGAATGGCTGGGGTTGCCCTATACCCATTCGGGGGTTCTGGCCTCGGCGCTGGCGATCGACAAACAGCGCAGCAAGGCGGCGTTCATGGCTGCTGGCCTGCCGGTCATGCACAGCCAGATACACGCAAAATCCGATGTGATGGCTGGCCACGTGATGGCCCCGCCCTATGTGGTGAAACCCAACAACGAAGGATCGTCTGTCGGCATATATCTGGTGCCAGAGGACGCAGACGGGCCGCCGCAACTGGCCCCGGAAATGCCGTCGCAGGTGATGGTTGAAACCTTTGCGCCGGGGCGTGAACTGACCACCGCCGTGATGGGTGCATCCGCCGGTCAACCGGCACGCGCGCTGACTGTGACCGACATCCTGACCGATGGCTGGTACGATTATGACGCCAAATACAAACCCGGCGGTTCGCGCCACGTGGTTCCGGCGGACATACCGAAAGACATATTCGACCTGTGCATGGATTATGCGTTGCGCGCCCACGCCGTGCTGGGCTGTCGCGGCCTTTCGCGCACCGATTTCCGCTGGGACGAGTCACGCGGCGCAGATGGTCTGATCCTGCTGGAAACCAATACCCAGCCGGGCATGACGCCCACCTCGCTTGGCCCCGAACAGGCGGCAGCGGTTGGCATTGATTTTGCCGCGCTTTGCCGCTGGCTGGTCGAGGACGCATCATGCAACAGGTAAAACCCCGCGCGTATGATCCGGCCCCATCGTGGCTGAGTTACCGGATGCAACGCTGGATGCTGACCCCCGGTATCCGGCTGGGTTTGCGCATCGGAGTGCCGTTCTGTCTGACCTTTGCCGTGGCCAGCGCCTATCTGGCCGATCCGGGCCACCGGGACGCGCTGCGCCTTTATGTGCAGGAACTGCGCGCAAGCATTCAGGAACGCCCCGAATTTGTTGTCAGCCTGATGGCCATTGATGGTGCCGGGCTTAATCTGGCGCAGAATATCCGGGACACTGTTCCGCTGGAATTCCCGGTCAGTTCTTTTGATCTTGATCTTGAAGCGATCCGTCAGGTTGTCATCGGGCTGGACCCGGTCAAATCGGCCAGTGTGCGAATTCGCCCCGGTGGGGTGCTTCAGGTTGATGTGACCGCACGCCAGCCGGCGGTGGTCTGGCGCACCCGTGACAGGCTGACAATGCTGGATCGCGCCGGTGTGCATGTGGATGACCTTGGGGTGCGTTCGGCGCAACCTGACCTGCCGCTGGTTGCCGGTGTGGGGGCGGATGCACATGTGCCCCAGGCGCTGGCGCTGATCGCGGCCGCATCCCCTTTGGGCAACCGTTTGCGGGGGCTTGTGCGGATGGGGGAACGTCGCTGGGATGTGGTGTTGGACCGGGGCCAGCGTATTCTTTTGCCGCCGGATGACCCTGTGCGCGCACTGGAGTGGGTGATCGTGCTGGATCAGGGCACTGAGTTGTTAGAGCGGGATGTGATGGTGGTGGATATGCGCGTGGTCGAACGTCCAACCCTGAGAATGAGCGGAGAGGCCATCAAGGACTGGTGGCAGATCAGACAGATTAACGGAATCGGGCAGTAGCAATGACAGATTTATATCAGGCACAGCGAACCATGCGGCAGATGCGGCGTCAGGCGCTGCAACGTGGCGTGGTGGCCATTCTGGATGTGGGCAGTTCCAAGATCGCCTGCCTTGTGCTGCGTTTTGACGGGACGGGGCGCCTTAGCGAGGATAACTCGATCGGGGCGATGGCCGGGCAATCCGGCTTTCGGGTAATCGGTGCCGCCACCACCCGGTCGCGCGGGGTAAAGTTTGGCGAAGTCACCGCCATGCAGGAAACCGAGCGCGCCATTCGGACCGCACTTCAGGCGGCGCAAAAGATGGCCGACATCCGGGTTGATCACGTGATCGCCAGCTTTTCGGGGGCCAATCCGCGTTCCTATGGTCTGGATGCGTGTATCGATCTGGAAGACCAGTTGGTAACCGAGGCCGAAATCGCCCGTGTCATGGCCGATTGCGATGTACCGGAATATGGGGCCGGGCGCGAGGTGCTGCACGCCCAGCCGGTGAATTTTGCGCTTGATAACCGGTCGGGGCTTGTCGATCCGCGGGGCCAGTTGGGGCAGTCGTTGTCGGTTGATATGCACATGCTGACCGTGGACGCCCTGGCGGTTCAGAATCTGGTGCGCTGTATCAAACGCTGCGACCTTGAACTGGCCGGCATTGCATCTTCGGCCTATGTGTCGGGCATTTCGGCGCTGGTCGAGGACGACCAGGAGCTGGGTGCGGCCTGTATCGACATGGGCGGCGGATCGACCAGCGTGTCGATCTTCATGAAAAAGCACATGATTTATGCGGATTCCGTGCGTATTGGCGGCGATCACGTGACCAGCGACATTTCCATGGGGCTTGGCGTGCCGATGCCCAACGCCGAGCGGATCAAGACCTTTTGCGGTGGTGTTCACGCCACCGGCGTCGATGACCGGGACATGATCGACATAGGGGGGGACACGGGTGACTGGGAACATGACCGGCGCACCGTCAGCCGGGCCGAACTGATCGGCATCATGCGTCCGCGCGTCGAAGAGATACTGGAAGAGGTGCGCGCACGTCTGGACGCCGCCGGGTTCGACCATCTGCCCAGCCAGCAGATCGTGCTGACCGGCGGGGGCAGTCAGATTGTCGGGCTGGACAGCCTTGCCAACCGCATTCTGGGCCAGCGGGTACGCCTTGGGCGCCCCTTGCGGGTGCATGGGTTGCCGCAATCGGTGACGGGACCGGGATTTGCCAGTGTGGTGGGGCTTAGCCTGTTTGCCGCACACCCCCAGGATGAGTGGTGGGACTTTGAAATTCCGAATGACCGATACCCGGCCAGACCCCTTAAGCGGGCGGTAAAATGGTTCCGGGACAACTGGTAACCGCAAGATATCGCGAATCAGGCAAAATACAGCGGAAATGGGCGGTAAATTGCCCATATTTTGCGGCTAAAGAGCGTTTTTTTGGTGACGTCAGGGGCCCGGGGCGATAGATTAAGGGCAATAGACAACAATAATACTCGCAAAATGCGGGCAGGCAGCACAGGCGGACAGACCATGACATTGAACCTTACAATGCCCGGACAGGTAGATTTGAAACCCCGTATCACGGTATTTGGCGTCGGTGGCGCCGGCGGCAATGCAGTTGACAACATGATCGACAAGGCGCTGGACGGCGTTGAGTTCGTGGTGGCCAACACGGATGCGCAGGCGCTTCAGCAAAGCTCGGCCGAAAGCAAGGTGCAACTGGGCGTCAAGGCGACCGAAGGGCTGGGTGCCGGTGCGCGCCCGTCTGTTGGGGCCGCCGCCGCCGAGGAAAGCATTGAACAGATCGTGGACCATCTGGCCGGGGCGCATATGTGCTTTATCACCGCCGGAATGGGCGGCGGCACCGGTACTGGCGCGGCCCCGATCATCGCCCAGGCGGCGCGTGAACTGGGTGTGCTGACCGTTGGCGTGGTGACCAAGCCGTTCCAGTTCGAGGGCGCCAAGCGGATGCGCCAGGCCGAAGAAGGCGTTGAGGCGCTGCAAAGGGTTGTTGATACGCTGATCATCATTCCCAACCAGAACCTGTT
>DAOUPC010000055.1 GCA_030626365.1 Paracoccaceae bacterium | reverse complement strand
GCATGTGAGCACAGCCGATCAAGGTCAATTGTTAGTGCGAGGTGCAGTATGCGGTGACGGAACGGAACTTGGCCAGAAACCCATCAGGGGGCACATAGGTCAGAAGGTATTATTTTGCACAACATTATGGCTATAAACGCGAATACCCTTATTTGTCAGGCTTTTCACACATTTCATTTATTTACATAATACCGATTATAAGCAAACGTGACGAGCCAAATGGCCACCGAAAGGCCCAAGCCTATCCCCCCGATCAACTGGTTTTGCGCATGATCCTATGTGCCGCGGCCACGATTCCGTCCACCGATGGTAACGTGGCCCCAAACGCCGGACCTGTCGCGATGAAACTGTCCTCGGCCGTTACCCGACCCACGCCCACACGCCCGGATTCGGCAAACAGCGTCATCAATGCCTCGCTTTGCGATCCGGTTGCACGACACTCATCAACGATCAGCACATGATCGCAGGTGCTGGTTGCCTCCAGAATGGCACTGGCCGCCAGTGGTGCCAGCCAACGCAGATCAATGATCCGGGTCTGGATGCCATCAGCGGCCAGACGCGCCTGCGCCCTTGTGGCAAGATACCGGCCATTGCCATAGGTTACGATGGCCAGATCGTCACCCTGCCCCGCGACGCCGACCATTCCCAACGGTGTTGTCTTGTCCGAACCCGGATAGCCCCGCATCCAACCGCCATCGTCAGGTTCATGCAGATCACGCATCGGATACAGCGCAATAGGTTCGATCATCACCACCACGCGCTGTTCCTCGCGCGCCAGGCGCACGGCCTCGCGGTACATAAGAACGGCATCAGCCCCGTCTGACGGGCAACCAATGATCAACCCCGGAATATCACGCAGCACGGCCAGGGAATTGTCATTATGAAAATGCCCGCCAAAGCCCTTTTGATAGCCAAGCCCGGCAATTCGCAACACCATCGGGTTGCTGAACTGCCCGTCCGAAAAGAACGGCAATGTGGCCGCCTCTCCACGCAACTGATCCTCGGCGTTGTGCAGATAAGCCAGAAATTGAATTTCCGGCATCGGTATGAACCCGTTTTGCGCCAACCCCAGCGACAGCCCCAGAATACTTTGCTCATCCAGCAAGGAATCAATCACCCGATCCGCGCCAAACCGTGCCTGCAGCCCTTTGGTAATACCGTAAACACCCCCTTTTCGGCCAATATCCTCGCCCATCATGATGATTTCAGGGTGTGATAGCATCAAATCACTTAAGCCCAGGTTAATCAGCTTGTTCATTGGTTGTGTAATGCTTAGCGCCCGCATATCCGAAGGCCCAAAACTGGCCGCCCGGCCCGCATCCGAGGGCGCATTGCGCCGATTTACCACGCGTTTTGGCGGGATCAGCGCGGCCATCACCTCGGGGGCGGATTGCAGGTGCGGGCGCTGAACCGCGCGCGCGGCTTCACATTCAGTTTGCCCCCAAAGTAGCTGATATTCCTTGATAATATCCTCTGATGATGCCACCCCTTCGGCAATCAACCGGGCCGCCGTATGAATTAACGGATCGTTACGCTCGCCGGATTCGATCTCGGCCAGCGGGCGATATGTGCTTTCCATATCCGGGCCGGCATGGCCGTAAAGACGCACGCAGGACATGTGCAAAACCACCGGTTTGCGCATCCGGCGCGCCTGATCTGCGGCCTGTTTTGCAATCTGGTATGTGTCAACTATATCTAAACCATTGCACGCCATATAGGTCAGGCCGGGACGCGATTGCAGCACCGCGCCGACCCAGCCCTTCGGCGATTTGGTGGAAATACCTATACCGTTGTCCTGGCATAAAAACACCAGCGGCAATGGCACGTTCTGCCACGCGGTCCACCCGGCAGTGTTCAGCGCACCCTGTGCGGTGGAGTGGTTCAGCGAGGCATCGCCAAAACTGCACAGAACCACCGCGTCCGGTTCATATTGCCGCGCAAGCGGTACAGCACGGCGCGCCAGGCCGATCGAATAGGCCGCACCAACCGCCTTGGGCAGGTGGCTGGCGATGGTCGAGGTCTGCGGCGGAATGTTCAACGCCTTGGACCCCAGTACCTTATGGCGTCCGCCACTGATCGGGTCATCGGCCGCGCAGGTGAAACTGAGCAGCATATCCCTTAGCGGCATCTGCCCCGGTACCTGCCCCGCGCGGGCGATCTGAAACGCCGCATCGCGGTAATGCAAAAACGCCGGATCCGTGGGGCGCAGGGCCAGCGCCACGGCAGCGTTCCCTTCGTGCCCGGAAGATCCGATAGTATAGAACCCCTGCCCCTTTGCCTGCAATTTACGCGACATCCGGTCCAGATGGCGCGACGTGACCTGCGCCCTGAACAGCGCCGCCAGATCCGCGTGCGTCAGCCCCACATCCAGGGGGGACACCCCCGTTACACCAGGCAGATCACCAGATTTAAGGCGCGCCAAAAACGCATTATGTACGATTTCGGCGCGATCCATATCCTGCTCCTTTAAAAGAACGCCTGAAGCCCGGTCTGGGCCCGCCCAAGGATCAGCGCATGCACGTCATGCGTTCCTTCATAGGTGTTCACCGTTTCAAGGTTCATCATGTGACGGATCACATGAAAATCAAGGCTGATCCCGTTGCCACCATGCATATCACGACTTAACCGGGCAATATCCAGCGCCTTGCCGCAATTGTTGCGCTTGATGATCGAAATCATCTCGGGGGCGGCGTTTGCCTCGTCCATCAGGCGTCCCACCCGCAGGCTGGCCTGCAAGCCCAGCGTGATTTCCGTCTGCATATCGGCCAGCTTGCGCTGATACAGTTGGGTTTGCGCCAGGGGGCGGTTGAACTGATGCCGGTCAAGGCCATATTGCCGCGACGCGTGCCAGCAGGATTCAGCCGCGCCCATGACGCCCCAGCTAATTCCGTACCGCGCCCGGTTCAGACACCCGAAAGGACCTTTAAGCCCTTGAATATGCGGCAACAATGCGTCCTCACCTACCTCTACGCCATCCATCACAATCTCGCCGGTGACTGACGCGCGCAGGGACATTTTATTCTGAATCTTCGGCGCGCTCAGACCCTTCATGCCCTTTTCCAGAACAAAGCCACGGATCTTGCCGCCATGCTCGTCCGACTTGGCCCAGACGACAAATACATCGGCAATCGGCGCGTTGGATATCCACATCTTGGACCCGGTCAGCTTATACCCATTGGCGGTTTTTTCGGCGCGGGTTTTCATGCCCGACGGGTCGCTGCCCGCATCCGGTTCGGTCAACCCGAAACAGCCGATGAATTCACCGCTGGACAGCTTTGGCAGGTATTTCTTGCGCTGCTCTTCCGAGCCATACGCATAGATCGGATACATCACCAGACTGGATTGCACCGACATCATCGAACGATACCCGCTGTCGACCCTCTCTACCTCGCGCGCGACCAACCCATAGCTGACATAGCCCGCGCCCAACCCACCGTATTCCTCGGGAACGGTGATGCCAAGCAGGCCCATTTCGCCCATCTCGCGAAAAATTTCCGGGTCGGTTTCTTCGTCTGCATAGGCGCGCGTGACCCGCGGCATCAGCTTTTCCTGCGCATAGGCGCGGGCAGAATCGGCAATCATCCGTTCCTCTTCGGTCAACTGATCGTCGAACCGCAAAGGGTCGGACCATTCAAAACGTCCAAGGTCCGGCGCATCCTTTGCCTTAAGGGTCGGGGCGTTTGCATCACTCATTCTGGTGTCTCCTGTTGCATTTTGTCGTTTGCCCCAACCTAAAAGGCCCCGGCAGGGAAAAACAGCAAGACTTTGGCACCTAACCATGATTAAAACTCATACATGATAGCCCCACGCCGTTTTTTACCCTCAATTGCCTCTCTGCGCGCACTCGAGGCACTGGACCGCCTAGAAAGCGCCTCTGCCGTGGCCGCAGAACTGTCACTGACCCAAAGCGCAATCAGTCGTCAGTTGCAGACACTGGAACGGCAAATGGGCACAGACCTGATTTTGCGGGAACGTAAACGGCTAACCCTGACACCTGCGGCACAGGATTATGTCGCGGAAATCCGTCAGGCGCTGACCCTGATCGCCAACGCCTCGCTGCGCCTTCAGGTGGCCCCGGTCGGGGGCAGTCTGAATCTGGCAATCCTGCCGGCCTTTGGCATGCGCTGGCTGATGCCGCGCCTGCCCGATTTCTCGCGCCTGCATCCTAGCGTGACAATCAACATGTCCACCCGTCTTCAGCCCTTTAACTTTGCCCATGAACCCTTTGATGCGGCAATACATTTTGGCCGTGCTGACTGGCCAGGCACCGACAATATGCTGCTGCGCCATGAACAGGTTATCCCGGTCTGCGCCCCCGAACTTGCCGCCCGCACCACCAATATGACCCCGGACAAAATCCGGTCCCTGCCGCTGTTGCACATCCAAACCCGCCCCCGGGCCTGGCAGGACTGGTTTGAACGCCACGGCGTTCACCTGGACGGCCCCCTTGCCGGTACAATGTATGATCAATACGCAACGATAACCCACGCGGCGCTGCATGGGCTGGGGGTTGCCCTGATGCCGGACTACCTGATTGAACAGGACCTTGCCACTGGCCGCCTGATCGCCCTGCACCCCACCCCAACCGAGGCACTGGGGGCATATTATCTGGTCTGGCCACAGGATAAATCCCGCGACCCGCCCCTGCGCCACTTTCGAACATGGCTATCCACCCAGGCCCAACCCGAAGATCCGCTGCCCAGATAACCTGCCAAATTTCTTCTGTTTGTAAATATCCCCGCCGGAGGCTCCGGCCTGGCCAAAAGCACCTTCACTGCGGGAATCATAACCAGGGCCCGGCACCATGCAATCCGGTGCCGGGCCCCTGTTGATCGGGCTGTTACGCGCCCATCTTTGCCACTTCAGCGGCAAAGTCTTCTTTTTCGACTTCAATCCCCTCGCCCACTTCCAGACGCACGAAACCGGTAATTTCGGCCCCTACCTCTTTGGCGGCGGCCCCGACGGTCAGATCAGGATTAACCACAAACGACTGGTTCAGCAGGGTCACTTCGGCCATGAACTTTTTCATCCGGCCAATGATCATCTTTTCAATCACCTGCTCGGGCTTGCCGCTTTCGCGGGCAATGTCCATCTGGATCTTCTTTTCCTTGGCGACCACGGCCGCGTCCAGATCATCCTCGCCCAGGGCGGCCGGGTTAACGGCGGCAATGTGCATGGCAACCTGTTTGCCGAACGCTTCGTCACCGCCGGTCATGGCAACCAGAACGCCAATCTTGCCCATGCCGGGCGCAGCTGCGTTGTGGACATAGGACACCACCGACTCGCCACTCAGCGTGGTCATCCGGCGCAGCGACATGTTTTCACCAATGGTGGCGATCATGCCGGTAACCATGTCACCGACGGCCTTGCCGTCCACGTCAGCCGCCTTCAGCGCCTCAATATCGTCAACACCCAGCGCGGCCTTGGTAATCGTCGCAACCGTGTTCTGGAAATCGGCATTCTTGGCGACAAAATCGGTTTCCGAGTTCACCTCGACGGCGACGCCCCGGCCACCTTCGACAACTACGCCGACCAGGCCCTCGGCGGCGGTGCGCCCGGATTTCTTGGCGGCCTTGGCCAGGCCCTTGGTGCGCAGCCAGTCAACTGCGGCGTCCATGTCGCCATTCGTTTCGGTCAGCGCCTTCTTGGCGTCCATCATGCCTGCGCCGGTGCTGTCGCGCAGTTCTTTTACTTGTGCGGCTGTGATTGCCATCTCTTGGCTCTCCTGGAAATCAAATCAAAGCGGGGCAGACCCATGCCTGCCCCGTCATGTCATTTATGATGACGGGCCAATCAGCCCTTGGCCGGTGCTTCTTCGGCAGGGGCTTCGGCTGTGGCTTCGACTTCGGCTGTGGCTTCTGCTGCTGCCGCAGGGGCCTCAGCTGCCGGTGCTTCTGCCGGTGCTTCTGCCGGGGTCTCTTCGACCAGAACCTCCTCGACCGGGGCCTCTTCAAAGGCACCAATATCAACACCTGCCGCGCCCAGTTGGACGGACATGCCTTCAAGGGCAGCACGGGCCGCCAGATCGCAATAAAGCACGATGGCACGGGCCGCGTCGTCGTTGCCGGGGATCAGATAGTCAACGCCATCGGGCGAACAGTTGGTGTCAACCACGGCAATAACCGGGATGCCCAGCTTGTTTGCCTCGGCAATGGCCAGCGCCTCTTTCTTGACGTCGATGACGAACAGAAGGTCCGGCACGGACCCCATCTCGCGGATACCGCCCAGGGATGCCTGCAGCTTGCCCTGGTCACGCTCCATGCCCAGACGCTCTTTCTTGGTCAGGCCATCGGTGTCACCGAGCATCGCTTCGTCGATCTGCTTGAGACGGGCGATCGACTTGCTGACGGTCTGCCAGTTGGTCAATGTGCCGCCAAGCCAGCGGTGGTTCATGAAATACTGGGCCGACTTTTCGGCCGCATCGGCGATCGGCGCGGCGGCCTGACGCTTGGTGCCGACGAACAAGACACGCCCGCCCTTGGCAACGGTGTCACGAATGACGGTCAGCGCCTCGTCCAGCATTGGAACGGTCTGTGTCAGGTCCATGATGTGGATGCCGTTACGCGCGCCGTATATATACGGGCCCATACGGGGATTCCAACGCTGTGTCTGGTGGCCAAAGTGAACGCCAGCTTCCAAAAGCTGACGCATGGTGAACTCAGGAAGAGCCATGCTGTTATACCTTTCCGGTTTTATCCTCAGCGGGGGTATTCAGAGCATTTGCTCCAACCGGCGGACCGTTCAGGGATTTCTCCCCCGAATGGCCCAAACCCCGCCTGCGGGTTTGAATGGCGCGCGTATAGGCGACAATTGGAACAGGCGCAAGGGGCTTGCGCAGCTGATTGGTTCGGAGTTTTCTGCACCCGCTCAACCTACGGCGATTGGTCAAAGGATTTTTACCTTGCGACATCTTACCAAACTACTGTCGATTTGCACAGTTGCGGCCTTTCTGGCCGTCCCCGCCAAGGCAAATGAACAGAAATTCCAACTTGGTTCGGGCATCACGGTTCGCTATTATGGCTGGTTCAGTTTTGCCAACCAGTCGATTGATGATGGTGTTACGACCACCTCGAATATCGTCGACTATTCCGGTTCCGGCAGCCGGTTCGGTTTTTTTATCGAGCCGGTCGAGGGCGGCGGGCCGCTGTCTTTTCAGTTCGAGACCGGCCTTGGTTTTCGCCCCTCGCAGAAAACCAGCCAGACCAACACCCCGGATTCCTGGGATTGGGGCCGCAAGGACCTGCGCCATGTCCAGCTGATCCTGACCACCGGCATCGGTACCTTTCGACTGGGTCAGGGCAGCATGACCACCGATGGCGAAGCCGAAGCCGATCTGGGTGGAACTGTTGTCGTTGCCAAGTCGACCATCCCTGAATCGCATGGCGCCTTTCAGTTCCGCACCACTGGCGGGGCGTTGTCGGGTATCACCATCGCCAACACGTTCAATAATTTCGACGGCGCGCGCCGGTTCCGTTTGCGATTTGACACAAAATCCTATTCTGGTTTCTCGCTGGCCGCGGCCTATGGTCAGGAGGTTCTGACCTCTGGCAACACCGACGAATTTTACGATGTTTCACTAAGCTATCAGGGTACTGTCGGCGATTTTAACATCGTCGGGGCCATTGGCACGAGCTATACCAAGACCGCCATATCAACCAACCATAATACGCTGGGGTCTGTCGCGGTTTTACATAAACCCACCGGGTTGAACCTGTCTGTTGCCGCGGGTCAGGCCAGCAATAATGGCGGTTCTTATGTCTACCTCAAAGGGGGCTGGACCGCAGATCTGATTTCTGCGGGCCATACCAAGTTCATCCTCGAAGGGTTAAGCGGCAATGATTACCTAACCTCTGCCTCGCGGTCGGACATGTGGGGTGTGGCGCTGATTCAAAATTTTGATACGCAGAATCTGGAGGTTTACGCAGGCTATCGCGGGTTTTCCTATGATGATGCCACGGCCCTTGCCTATCAGGACATTGGTGCGCTGCAAATCGGCGCGCGCTGGCGGTTCTGAGGGCCAGATCACAGGACCAATCACAGGACCGGGGCCTAATCTATGGCCTGTTCAAGCCCGTCCCGCACGCGGGCTTGCAGAAAGACGGCCAGTTCCTTGCGATTGGCGAAATCGGCCACCCGAACGGCCGGGTGATAGATCAGTTCCACCGCCCCCTGCCGCGGCGTGGCGAGGGTTTTCAACAGGTGCGGTCCCAGATCCATATCCCCCCACCAGCCATAATAGCGCGGCGGTTGGCCATGCGGGGCACGATAGATCACCGTGACCGGCTGAATAAACATGGTTTTGCGCAGTTCGGGGGTAAAGAACGCCTCGAACAATGTTGTTTTAAAAGGAAGAACCCGCAACCCGTCCGATGATGTCCCTTCGGGAAAAAACAACAGCTTGTGACCGGCCAGCAGGCGCGCCTGAAACAGTTCTTTTTGTTCATGCGCGCGTCGCGGGTTGCGTTCGATGAACACCGTGCCGGTGGCACGCGCCAGCCAGCCGATTCCGGGCCATTTGGCGACCTCGGCCTTGGATACGAAATAAATCCGCTTGCGGGCGTTCAGGGCAAAAATATCCAGCCAGGAAGAATGGTTGGCCACCACCCCGCCGCGTTCACGCATCAGCGCCCCGGTGGTGGTGAATGTCATGCCAAGGATGCGAAAGGCATTGCGGCACACGAACTGGGTGATGAATGGCGTGACCGGGCGGTGCAGGCCAAACAACGGGCGTTCAAACAGACGCACCACCAGCAACAGCACAAGACAGCCGAACACCAACACCACCAGTGCCCCACCACGTATCAGCACACGCAACCAGCCCATCGGGGTGATGGTATAGTGATCGGGTGCCTCGGGGCTGTCCCAAAGCGGGCTCATGGGTGGTGCCCTTTGGTATACAGGTGTTTTTGGCGCTGGTTCATCCGCGCCGTATCCATCACCAGGCAGACATCGGTGGTGTTGAACGGGTGATCGACAAAGGCCCCCTCGCCCACAAAACCGCCCAGCCTAAGATAGGCCTTGATCAGCGCCGGCACCTTTAGCATGGCATCGCGCCGATCCAGCGCATCGGGCGCAATCAGGTCCATCGTCTGGAACAGTACGGGCTTTGCGCACACCCTAAGGTCGGGCGGGGCCAGGTGATTGTGATGCAGCAGCGACAGCGACGGGGCCAGCGCGCTTACGTCCGTGCCATGAAAGCTGGCCACGCCAAACAGGATGGCGATGTCGTGTTGTGCGACATAATCCGCCAGCCCGGTCCAAAGGTGATACATCGCCATGCTGCCGCGATAATCCCGGTGCAGGCAGGACCGCCCCAGTTCCAGCAATTTGCGCCCATCGCGTTTCAGCACGCTAAGGTCATATTCGTCCTCGGAATAAAACTGGCCCGCCGCGCGCGCCTGATCATCCCGCAAAAGCCGATAAACCCCCGCCAGACGCCGGTTGGTGTCATCGATTACCAGCATATGGTCGAAATAGGGGTCAAAGCGGTCACGTTCCAGCCCCGCCGCGTGATCCACCATTGCCCCGCCGCCACCCAATTCGCGCACGAACACATCATAGCGCAGGGCCTGCGCCGCGCGCCGTTCGTCTGCGGTGTCGGCGATCTTGACGCTAAAGGATGGCCCGGCATCAGGCATGATTTACTTCGCCATCCCGTTTATAAAGTGGACAGTGCGCAAATAGCGTGAAAATCGCACGCATTCAACGGCTGAGCGGCAATTGTTAACCTATCGTAAACCAGTTTCATGGATCAAAGACGGGTATCAGGGCGATACGGGTTGCGTTGATGACGACTTTGCCGGTTTCGGGAAAGTTGACGGTGATCCTGTGGCCGGTGCTGGATTGCACCTGTCCGGTGCCCCATTCGGGAAAATCCGGGTGGCGCACGAACATGCCCGGTGCAAGGATGGCGTTTAGCTCTGTCATAGGGGGCCACGTCGGATTGAGGGAAAGGGAAACATGGGCGATAGTAACGTCAATCTTGCGTCACTAATAGGGTCACGCATCTGTCACGACCTGATCAGCCCGATCGGGGCCATCACCAATGGGCTGGAACTGTTGGATATGACAGGGGCGACACAGGGCCCGG
Organism: Paracoccaceae bacterium; assembly: GCA_030626365.1. Lineage (GTDB taxonomy): Bacteria > Pseudomonadota > Alphaproteobacteria > Rhodobacterales > Rhodobacteraceae > NVQY01. The sequence goes on along the minus strand of DAOUPC010000055.1, from coordinate 1,535 downwards.
AAATGGAACTGATTGCCGACAGCGTTGGAAACGCGGGCGCGCGCATCCGGTTCTTTCGCATTGCTTACGGGGCGGCGGGCGAACAGATGATGGGGCGTCTTGAGGTGGGATCGGTGTTGAAGGATATAAACCGTGGCGGGCGGATCGTCATGCAATGGATGCCACAGGAACCACAAAAACGGGCCGAGGTCCGGTTGGCCTTTCTGGCGCTGCAATGTGTTGAAACGGCCATGCCCTATGGCGGCACTGTGCAGGTCACGGTTGAAAATGGCAGGTGGGGCGTAAGCGGAACCGCCGATAAACTGAACGTGGATCAGGGGTTGTGGGATAATCTGGCCGGGCCGGGTGATACCAGCATGCCAACAATCACCCCGGCACTGGTGCAGTTTGCCCTGTTTCCCGCCGTGGCTGCCGATCTGGGGCGAAAGCCGCAGATGGAACATGACGAAACCCGGATCAGCCTGCGATTCTGAAGGGGCGGATATTCAGGCCCGCACCGTACCATCGCCGGTTACCAGGTATTTAAAGCTGGTCAGTTGGTTCGCCCCGACGGGACCGCGCGCGTGCAGTTTGCCCGTAGCGATACCAATCTCGGCCCCCATGCCGAATTCGCCGCCATCGGCAAACTGGGTCGAGGCATTGTGCATAAGGATCGCACTGTCGAGGCGTTCAAAAAAATGGGCCGTGGTGGCCGGATCTTCGGTGATGATGCAATCGGTATGACCCGAGCCGTACTGGCGAATGTGGGCAATGGCCGCATCGGCGTCATCCACCGGCTTTGCCGCAATGATCAGGTCAAGGAATTCCTGCCCCCAGTCGGTATCAACCGCCTGTTTCGTGCCGTCAGTTTGCGCCAGAATACCGTCTGCGCGCACCTCGACCCCGGTGGCGATCAGGGCGGTGATGATGTCACGGCCAATGGTTTGCGCCACATCCCGGTGGATCAGCAGGCATTCGGCCGCACCACAGATACCGGGGCGGCGCGTTTTGGCATTCAGCACCACATCAAGCGCCTTTTGCGGGTCGGCGGATTTGTCGATGTAGATGTGCACGATGCCCTCAAGGTGGGCAAATACCGGAACGCGGGCCTCTTGCTGGACCAGCCCGACCAGACCCTTGCCACCGCGCGGAACAATCACATCGACGGTATCGGTCATGCCAAGCAGTTGTGAAACGGCGGCACGATCCCGCGTTGGCACCAGTTGGATCGCATCCGCAGGCAGGTTCGCCGCCCGCAGGCCGGTCACCAGGCAGGCATGGATCGCCCCCGAGGAATGAAAACTTTCCGAACCACCGCGCAAGATCACCGCATTGCCCGACTTCAGGCACAGCGCCCCGGCATCCGCCGTCACGTTGGGGCGGCTTTCATAGATCACACCGATCACCCCCAGTGGGGTGCGGACCCGGCGGATATTCAGACCGCTGGGCATGTCCCATTCTGCGATCACCTCGCCCACAGGGTCGGGTTGATCGGCCACCGCCCGCAGGCCCGAAACGATGCCCGCGATACGGTCCTGATCCAGCATCAGCCGGTC
>DAOUPC010000287.1 GCA_030626365.1 Paracoccaceae bacterium | reverse complement strand
GGGCCCTGGGGAGCCAACGTTCCGGTCTATGCTGATATAACAATGAAGGTGCCCTTGCGTTCTTATTTGTTGTGGATGCAGGTTTTCCGAAGATGGTTTCGGCACCTGGTCAATATTTACCGTCAAGGGCTGACTCGTTGGGGTAATATTTTTTGTTTCCTTAGCCCCGGGGGCAGCAATCTGATCCTAATCAGCCTGCGTCTTCGACCGCCACCAGCCCCAGCTTGCGTGCGGCGGCCAGCGACAGAATGCCCGAATCCAGCCCCAGTGGCTTTTGATACCGGCGCACGGCGGCGCGGGTTCCGGCGTTCATCGCCCCCGATATGGTGCCACCAAACAACCCTCGTGCCGCCAGCGCGCGCTGAACGCTTTTTACAAACGCGGGGGTCATCGTGTCGGCGCAGGGGGTCAGGAACCAGGTCTCTACCCGCTCGCGGACAATTTCCTGCCGGGTTTCGGTCTTGTAGATCGCCGGTTGTGCGACGGTCCCGTCAACCATCACCTGGGCCGGTTGCAGCATGACCTGATGCGTGACGGTTTCGATGATCGCCGGGGTCACGTTCTTACCCCAGCAGGTGCCCGGCCTGGCCCCCGGTGGGGCGGTCTGGTTCAATCTGGTGACTTCGGGTTCCCCAAGCGCACCCCGATCGGGCCCGACAGTGCCGCAAGCACTTATGCCAGACAGCGCCAGAGCGCATAAAAGGAAACGGGTCGGGATCACGCGCGGGGTCATGCTCGGGCCTCTGATGGGCATTTTGGGCAGGTTAGCGCAAAACAGTCCCTCGCGCAAAGGGGATGGGGATGGCCCACCAGGCCGGTCTGCGGGAACAAACGTGAAACATTGGCAAATATTGCCCCCCTGACCACCCGGACATGCAAAAGGGGGTGGCATCCCCAAGACCGCTTGGCTAGACCTCTTTGCGAAACATCGAAGGCAGGAACTGCGAGAATGGCAAAAATAACTTATGTTGAGCATAACGGAACAGAACACACCGTGGATGTTGCCAATGGCCTGACCGTGATGGAAGGCGCACGTGACAACAACATTCCGGGCATCGAGGCCGATTGCGGCGGTGCCTGTGCCTGTTCGACCTGCCACGTCTATGTCGATCCGGCCTGGGTCGAAAAAGTCCCGGCCAAGGATGACATGGAAGAGGACATGCTGGATTTCGCCTATGAACCCGATCCGGCCCGTTCGCGCCTGACCTGTCAGATCAAGGTAACGGATGCGCTGAATGGCCTGATCGTGCAAATGCCGGAAAAACAGATCTGATCCGCCGGGGCAAAGTTCTGCGCCGGGCATTGTCCGGCGCGCTGATCCCATTGTTTTTCGCATCCGCCGCTGTCGCCGGGGATATCCTGTCGGCAAAGTACGCAGCCCCGACAACGCGTTATGACCACGGCATTCTGGGGGATGACGTGGAATGGGGCGCACTGGTTCTGCATATCGACACCTGCCCCCAATGCAGCCGCACCAAACCGGCGACGCTAACCATCACGCTGCCCCAGGATCATGTATTCGAAGACATTACCCCGCGTCTGGCCGACATTGACCTTGATGGCGACAACGAAGTCATCGTGGTGGAAACAGACATCCGCCTTGGGGCCTCGCTGGCGATCTATGACGACACCGGCAAGATCGCCGAAACCCCGCATATTGGCCGCACTCACCGTTGGCTGGCCCCTTTGGGCGCGGCTGACCTGGATGGCGACGGCGTGGTTGAACTGGCCTATATTGATCGTCCGCACCTGGCCAAAACCCTGCGTATCTGGCGGTTTCAAAATGGCCGCCTGACCCTGGTCGCCGACCTGCCCGGCTTGACCAATCACCGTATCGGCGAGAACCATATTTCCGGCGGTATCCGCCACTGTGGCACCGCCCCCGAAATCATCACCGTTAACGCCAACTGGTCCCGTCTGATCTCCAGCACCTATTCAAACGGCACCATAAAACCCCGCGACATCGGCCCCCATACCGGCCCGGCCAGCTTTGCCGCCGCGTTGTCCTGCCGCTGAGCTGCCCCTTCTTCTTGTCCAAAATACTCTCAGGGGGAGGGACGGACCGCACGGTCCGTAACGGGGGCGGAACGCCCCCTGAACATCACGTCTGCCCCCACGTCTGCCCCAGTGCCCGCCAGCCAATATCATCCCGGTAAAACCCTTCGGGCCAATCTACTGCCTCGGCCATGGCATAGGCCCCCGCGCGTGCCTCGGCCAGCGTGGCACCCCGGGCCGTCACATTCAGCACCCGGCCCCCCGTGGCAATAACCTGCCCGTCGCGCTGTGCGGTTCCGGCGTGAAAACACATCTTGCTGCTGGTTTCCGGCAAGGCCCCAAGCCCGCCGATAACGCTGCCCTTTTCATAGGCCCCGGGATAGCCATTGGCGGCAATAACCACCGACATCGCGTGATCGTCGGCCCAGTTCACCCGCATCTGCGCCAACCGCCCCTCGGCGACGGCATGCATCAGGTCCATCGCCTGTGCCCCCAGACGCATCATCAGCACCTGACATTCAGGGTCACCAAAGCGCACATTGTATTCAATCAGCCTTGGTTGCCCGTCCAAAATCATCAGGCCGACAAACAGCACCCCCTGATAGGGCATCCCGCGCCGGGACATTTCGGCCATGGTCGGGCTTACGATCTGCTCCAGTACCTTCCGGGTTACCTCGTCCGTCATCACCGGTGCCGGGGAATAGGCCCCCATGCCGCCGGTATTGGGCCCGGTATCGCCCACCCCAACCCGCTTGTGATCCTGCGCCGTGCCAATCGGTAACAGGTTCTCTCCGTCACACAGCACAAAGAACGATGCCTCTTCGCCCTGCATGAACTCTTCTATCACCACCTCGGCCCCGGCCCCGCCAAAGGCCCCGCCAAACATGTCGTCAATAGCTGCCAGTGCTGTTGCCTCGTCCATTGCCACGATCACGC
>DAOUPC010000186.1 GCA_030626365.1 Paracoccaceae bacterium | reverse complement strand
GTCGGGTCCGCGCCGTTTCAACACAGCGGTGATCAACGCCAGTTGTTTCGGTGCGGGTTGTGCGCCGGTAAGATCAATAATTCCGCAAATGCCGCTCATCTCAGGCTTGCCGCCCGGCGGGGGGGGGGTCCGTCGGGTTCCTCCGATACGATCCGCCCCCCCTTGAGGGTAACAATCCGGTCTGCCAGTGCCAGGCTGGCCGGGCGATGGGTAATCAGGATAACCGTTCTGTCGGCCAGTGCTTCGCGCGCCTGCGAGACAAACCCCTGTTCGCCTTTCGGATCAAACATGGCCGTTGGTTCGTCCAGTATCAGGATCGCCGGATTCCTGATCAGTGCGCGGGCAAGGGCAATGCGCTGGCGCTGACCGCCAGACAGGCGAACACCCTTGTCACCGATCAACGTGTCATAGCCGTCCGGCAATTCCCTGATGAAACCAGCGGCCTGCGCCCGGTCCACGGCATCGGCCAGATCGGCGGCGGTGGCATCGGGGTTTCCAAAAAGGATATTGTCACGAACCGTGCCATCAAAAAGCAGGACATTCTGTGGTACCACGCCAATCAGGCGGCGGAATGCTTTCAGGTTCAGGGTCTGGGTATCCACCCCGTCCAGCGTGATTTTACCGCAATCAGGCGTATGAAGCCGCAACAACAGGTCAATAAGCGTGGTCTTTCCGGCCCCGTTTTCGCCGGTCAGTGCGATGGTTTCGCCTGCCCTGATGTCCAGATGAACACCGTGCAGCGCCGGGGCGCGGTCCGTATGGGAAAAACCGACGTTTTCAAACGAAACAGCCCCGCGCACCGGCCCCGGCTCTGCCCCGCCCGTGAACGGTTCGGGGGGTTCGCGCAACACATCCTCAAGCCGGGCCAGCGTTCCGCGCGCCATTTGTGTCTGCCCCCACAAATCCGCCAGGCCGGACACGGGGTGCGTCAAAAGCGCGGTGTAAAGCAGGAATGTGATCAGCTCTCCGGGGGGCAGATCACCTGCAATCACCCGGTCGCTGGCAATCCACAACAACCCGATGATGGCCCCGGCGGCGATGAACTGCATAAGCGGCCCCAAAAGTGCCTGTATCCGGGCCATTTGCACGCTTAGGCCGCGCACCGTTTCCACCTGTGCCGCGTGGCGCACAGATTCCAGATCTTCGCGCACAAAGGATTTGATTGCCGGCAGCATCGACAGGTTTTCCTCGGCGATGGCCACAGAGGTCGCGTAAGCGTCACGGACCTCACTGGCCAGAGGGCGCAACCGGCGGCCAAAAACCTTTGTCACAACAAAGAATGCCGGAACACACAAGGCAACGGGAATGGCCAGCAGAGCATCAATGCGGATCATCAGTAAAAGCGCACCGGTCACGGTCAGAAACAGCGGGATCACCGACAACAGCGGGCCGGTGATGAACCGGGCCAGCCGTTCCACCTCAAAGGTTAAAAGCGTCAGAAGGTCGCCCTGTCTGCGGGTCTGGAAAAACCGGATCGGCAGGGTTTGAACGTGGTCATAAAGTTGGGTGCGCAGCCGGGCCAGAACCTGTTCTGATGTGGCAGAAAGAACCATACCCTGCACCACCTGCAGGACCGCCCTGATCGCAAACAGACCCAAAAGCCAGATCGAAATGGTGCCAACATCCAACCGGGTTTGCGCCAGCACGCTGGTCGTCAGAAGGCCACCCAACCACGGCACCAAAAGGACCACGCCGGTTTGCAAAAGCATCAGCAAGACGCAAAAAACCAGGCTTGCGCGAAATGGCCAGGCGAACTCCAGTATCCTGCGAAATGTCATTTGCGCCCACTTCCGGGCCGAAGCAATTTCCATATCCCAGAGGCCGCGCGCACGCTGTAAAGCCAGGGCAGCCATGCGGGCCGGACATGGGCAAACTGGGTCCGCATATGGTTTGCATCCGGGAATGCCAGTTCCCGCAGAAACCGCGCTTTTGGGCCGACTCCGGGGGTGGCGGCAAAATTCAGGACAATCTGCTGCCTGCGCGGTGCCCCAAGGTATCTGGCGGGGGATTCTGGTTGGTGGGGGCGGGCCAGTTCGGGCAGGATACCCTCTGCAATAGCAGTATTCAGGGCCTGCTTGGCCGAACCCAGGCCATCCGCAACTATTTCCATCAGCCCTTTGTTCCTGGCCTGTGTCAGCAAGCTGCGCCAATCCTGATCACTGAACCCGCCGGCAAGCAGATGAATGTCATAAAGCCAGATCAACCGGTCTGCGCTGTGATAGGCAACACCGTTGACGTAATAGGGCGATTGCAGGTGAACTTTGCGGTGCATGCAGGCAACAAGAAGGGCATCAACCTTGCCCAAAGCCCGCGCCGCAGGGCCAAGGCCGGGCAACGCAACGGACCGTTCCTGAAATTCCCGATAGGAAAAAAGCCCTGCCAGAACGGCCGAGTTTGACAGTTTCCGGTGCAGATCAATGTGGTGTTCAAACCCCGCGCGGTCGCTGAAGGTAAAGGTTTCTTCAATGGAAATGACCCTGCCACGGCTTTCTATATGTGTGATGAGCCCCTGTTCCCTAAGCGCCCTTGCCGCGCTGTCATACGCGCCATCTGCAACAAGAATATCCGTATCCCCGCGAACCCGCATCGCCGGGTCTGTGTAACAGGAATAGGCAAGGGCGGTCCCCTTCAAAAGCAGGGGGGTGTCGCCCAGCAAGGGCAATATCTGCCCAAGTATCCGTGCATGGTTCTTTTCCCATAACAGCCGGTTTATCGCCCTGTCCCGCAGGGCTTGGCAAAGGGCGTCTGGCCACCCGGAATGCAGGGCAGGTTGCGCATATATCAGCCCCGCGATGCCGTGAAAATCGACCCGTTCCAGCAGGGCCGCGCAATCGGGGCTTTCGACGCCGCCGGCCTCTTTGCGCAGCCATGCGGCCAGCAACGCGTCAATCCTGCCTGTGCTGGAATGTTCATTCACAATGAATAACCTTCAAACCGATGAACAGGAGGTAATGCCTGTTACCCTTTTGGACCAGCCTAAAATAGGCAGGCAAGCCCGGTGGTTTTGTGTGTCAGGTTCGGGGTGTGGGGTTGATATCTGGCAATGCGGGGCGTTCAGCGCCTTTCCTTTTCCGGCCCGTATGTGGTAATGATCCGTGATCCCGATTTGCGGAGTTTTGACATGAAAACAAAGTCCATTCTTACTGTACTCGTTTTATGTGCAGCCCCGTCGTTTGCGTTCGCGCAGCAAGGGGACCCTCTTGAAGCGGCAAAAGTTATTGATGCCTGCGACGGAAACCGGGTTATCAAAGCGGCCTGGCTGGACGATGGTCGCCTTGCGGTCACATGCCCGAAAGGGGTGACTGATGCTGGATTCGCCACCAACTTTGCCATTCCTTTGTTGTTTGGTGCGATCACCGCCGCCGCTGCGGCGGGCGGTGGTGGGTCAACCAGCGGCACGAACTGAACGACCCCAAACAAATCAGCATTGCGAATAACCCATCTTGATAAGCTGGGCACCCGAGATTTTGAGAAACCCGGATTTCGTGTGGCGCGCGGTTTGCATGTACCAATCGCGAAGCGGTCTGGTGTAGAAACTTGAAATCACGTCGCTCCAATAATCGAAGCGGGGCTTGCTTAGCGGTGTTCCAAAAAAGCTGGGCCCGTGAAACCCGAACACCGTTTTGGGGCTGATACAGACATTTCCCGCCCCCAGATACATTGTGCAGGACGACAGGCAAAGATGGCCAACAATTTCGACCCGCTGACCGTTCGAGCGGATATCGATGATCTGGTTTGCCCGCATACCGACGCTCCCCCCCAAATCAGATTGAATGATAAGCGTCGCGCGGGGCTGGGCACGGGGTTGGGTACTGGGCCGGGCACTGGACTGGGCACTGGCCAGCAAAGGGCACATCGCGGCGACGCCAAGAACGATAGCCGCAGTTAACAGTTTGCACACCTTACGGTGCGCCGCATTCAAGTCCCACATAATGACACCTCATGACCGTTGATTTTCAGTTCCGGCGCTTGTCGAAACAGCCGGATGAGGCGATGCTATGAAGGAAGGATTGATCAGGGGTTAATGTGTAAGTTTATGATAAATAATGTTAAAATCTTATATAAGATGGAATCTCCCATGCTCAACCCGCCGGGGTTGATCTGATCCGGCCAATATTTGCATCGGAAAACCTGGCCGGATTGTCGGGGTGCGTGCGTTCTGGGCGAAAACAGGCACTGTTTCCATTGACTTTAAACAAGTTGATCCTGCAAACTTCCCGATAATATATCAGCCATGCAATGACTTAATATGTCCCTGCGTATCCCGTTAACACACAAGAAGGAATTCTGACGATGCTCTTCGCTTTGAGATCCTCCATATTCACCAAATACGCCCTGGCGGTTGGAATCGGGTTGATGGGGACAATGGCCACCGCCCAGTCCCAACTGGTTATCGGGATGCAGCAGGAACCCACCACGCTTGACCCGACGGCCGATGCCACGGCGTCAATCGACGGTATTTTCACCCACAATGTTTTCCAGTCCCTGACCACCGTCACGGAATCCGGCGAGGTACAACCGGACCTGGCAGAAAGCTGGACAATTTCCGAAGATGGGCTGACCTATACCTTTGCGCTGGTAAAAGGCGTGAAATATCATGACGGTACGGATTTTGATTCCGGCGACGTGAAATTTTCGTTTGATCGCGCCATGGCCGAAGACAGCGTGAATCCCTCAAAAGGTATCTTCAAATCAATCGACACGGTGAGTGTGGTTGACCCGAATACCGTCAAGATCGTTCTGACGAAAAAAGATGCGTTCCTGTTGTTCAACATGGCCAAGGGGGACGCCAGTATCGTTGCCCCCGAATCGGCAGAGACCAACAAGACCAACCCAATCGGCACCGGCCCGTTCAAGTTCACCAGTTGGACGCGCGGCGACCGGATGATCCTGTCCAAGAACGAAGCGTTTAGCGGCGCGGATGGTGTTGCCCTGGACAAGGTCGAATTCCGCTTTATCTCGGACCCGGCGGCTGCAACTGCGGCACTTCTGGCCGAAGAGGTTGACGCATTTCCCGGTTTTCCCGCCCCGGAAATCCTGCCCCAGTTCGAGGGCGACCCGCGCTTTGACGTACGCGTAGGCAGCACCGAAGGCGAAGTTATCCTGGCGATCAACAACGCCAAGCCACCGTTTGACGACATCCGCGTGCGCCGTGCGATCAGCCATGCGATCAACCGTGATGAAATCATCGATGGGGCCATGTATGGGCGCGCCACGCCCATCGGCAGCTTTTACCCACCACACGGGCCAGCCTATGTCGACCTGACCGCGACCTATCCGCATGATACGGCCAAGGCAAAGGCCCTGTTCGAAGAGGCCGGTGTCGCCGGCATGACAATGACCTTGCGCCTGCCGCCATTTCCCTATGCCAAGCGGTCAGGAGAGATCATTCAGGCGCAACTGGCGGCCGCCGGGATCGATGCCAAGGTTGAAAATGTCGAATGGGGTTTCTGGATCAGCGAGATCTACAAGAAACAGGCCTATGATCTGACGATCATCGCCCACACCAGCCCCAATGACATGGGTAACTTTGCCCGCGGGAAAAAGTATTTCTATGGGTTCGAGGATGAAGGGTTCAGCGATCTGTGGGAGCGTATCCGCACCGAAGCAGACCCGGTAAAACGTGACGCACTTCTGAAAGAAGGCCAGCATTTCCTGGCCGAGAACGCCATTCATGGCTTTCTGTTCCAGTTGCCGCGCCTTGGGGTTTATCGCACCGGCCTGAACGGTTTCTGGACCTCGTCACCGGTGCTGTACCAGCCGCTGGCGGGTGTTTCCTGGGCCAAGTAACTTTATAAGGGTTCCTGTGGCGGGCGTGCCTGCCACAGGATAGCTTTGGTGCCAGTTCATGGGCTACTTTCTGTTCCGACGCACGGTCGGGTTTGTTCTGACGCTTTTGGCGGTGTCGGTCGTGGTTTTCATCTCGATGAATGTGCTGCCCGGCGATCCGGCGCTAAACATTCTTGGGCTGGATTCGACCGAAGATGCCAGGGCGGCGCTGCGTGAACAACTGGGGTTGGATGCCCCCATAGTCACGCAATATTTCGATTGGATTTTCGG
>DAOUPC010000160.1 GCA_030626365.1 Paracoccaceae bacterium | reverse complement strand
GTATCAGGTCTTTGTGTTGCAGGATGACCGTCAGGTCATAGCTGCCGACGATATGGCCAATGATCAGCATGCCACCGATCATCGCCAGCCCGCCCGATCCGGTGACCAACAGCGCCATACGCGCGCCCTGTCGCCCCTCGGGCAGGTGTTTCCAGTAACCGATCAGCAGGAAAGACGACAGCGACGTCAGTTCCCAGAAAATCAGCAAAAGCAGCACGTTATCGGACAGGACAATGCCCACCATCGCGCCTTGAAACAACAACAGATAGGTATAAAACTGTCCCATCGGGTCCTGACGCGACAGATAGAACCTGGCGTACAGGATGATCAGCAACCCGATGCCCAGGATCATCCCGGCAAACAACAGCCCCAGCCCGTCAAGAAAGAAATTCGCGTTCAGTCCCAGCCCCGGCATCCAGTCAAGCCGGGCCGTCACCACCTCGCCGCGCAGCACCGCCGGGGCATTAACCAGTAGCCCGACAAGCGCCAGCAACGTGACCATTCCGGCGCTCGCAGCCGAGGCATTGCGCCCCGCCCGTATCAGCAATCCGGGAAACACCGCGCCCAGAAAAGGCAGGGCTGCAATCAGAAAAAGGGACACGTGGCAATTCTCCCAGGTTGGCGCACCAAGAAACCTGTTCCTTGCCTAAGGGAATTTTCCCGACTGTCCAGCCCTTGTGGGGCGCTAGATCACCTGGCAACGGGTTTGTCGCGGGTTTGCCGGGGTTTTGTCGTGAATTGTCCGGCAAAATGGTTTCCGGCGGCGTCTGGGGCATTGGGGCGGCATCCGGGGCGCGGGGCCGTCCCTGACATGCAATATTCGCGATCTGACGGGAACTTGAACAGTGATGAGGATCTGTTGGGGGTGCTTCATGCCATTTCATGCTAAAGGGACATTTCAGGGTTGCCAAATACCCTTGGCGAGTAACCCAAAGCCCCCAAAGGCATCCACAGAGGTTCCGATGACAGACGCACAAACCCACCCCCGAACGACACCCCGGCGCATGGTGCTAAGGCTGGGTGGTTTGCTGGCCGCGCTTGTCGTGGCGGGCATGATCTGGATGACACTGGCCCCGGTGTCGTTCTGGGCCATGCTGACCCCCGCCTATGCTGGCGATAATCTGAGCGTGGCCAAGGCGCATGAACAGGCCGTTGCCGGTGACATCGTGCTGATTGATATCCGCCGCCCGGATGAATGGCGCAAAACCGGGGTGGGGATTGGCGCGCAGCCGCTGGATATGCGCCGCAAGGATTTTGTTAAGGCGCTTGGCACGCTGGTTGGTGGCGATCTTGATACGCCGGTTGCCCTGATTTGCGCGCGCGGCGTGCGCTCGGCCAAAATGGGCAGGCGGCTAAGTGAGGCGGGGTTCACCCGGATCATCGATGTGCCCGAGGGGATGCTTGGGTCACGGGCCGGGCCGGGCTGGCTGGGCAGTGATCTGCCAACCCGCCAATACAAAGACGATTCCTGATGAACAGGGTTCTGGCGGCGGTGATTGGCCTGTTCACGGTTGCGGGTCCGGCGCTGGCCGGGTGCGGTGATGACCCGGCCCCTTGCCTGATGGCGGGGGGGGAATATGAACTGGTTCTGCCCAATACAGGTGGGCCCGATACAGGCGGGCCAAATCCGCCGCTGGTTATGTTCCTGCACGGGGCCGGTGGCAGTGGCGCCACGGTCATGCGCAACAAACGCCTTTTGCGCCCCCTTCTGGCACGCGGCTATGCGGTGCTGGCCCCGACGGCGGCGCGCCGTTTTCGCAACGGGTCGGGTTTCGTGTGGAACTTTTTCCCCGGCTGGGAAGGCCGTGACGAGACCCGGTTTCTTCAGGACGTAGCCGATGATGCGGCCGCACGGTTTGGTTTCAGCCGCGCGGATATCCTGCTGGCCGGGTTTTCGGCGGGTGGGTTCATGGTCAACTATCTGGCGTGTGATACGCCGGATGCCTTTGGTGCTTATGCGTCGGTGTCGGGCGGGTTCTGGCGTCCGCACCCCGATCAGTGCGCGGGGCCGGTCCGGCTGTTTCACACACATGGCTGGAGCGATAAGACCGTACCACTTGAGGGGCGCATATTGGGTGGCGGGCGGTATCAGCAGGGCGATATCTTTGCCGGGCTTGAAATCTGGCGCGCGGCCAATGGCTGTGCCAATCAGAACCCGGACAGCTATGGCCGGACCGGGGATTTTCTGCGCCGCAAATGGACCGGCTGCGCGCCGGGGTCGGCGTTGGAAATGGCGATGTTCCCCGGCGGGCACAAGGTGCCTGTGGGCTGGGCCGACATGGTGCTGGACTGGTTTGAGGCCGACACACCGTAGGTTTGGGTTATTCGGCAGGTTTGGGTTATTCGGCTGGGGTGGCCAGGTCGTCGCCGCCTTCCAGCAATGATTTCAGTTCTTTGCGGTAATGGCGCGCGGCCTGGGTGATCGGGGGTTCTGTGAACACCTCTCGGGTGCCCAGCCAGCGGGTTGTGCGCAGGGGCATCGACAGCCCGCTAAGGGCCGACAGGGGCACCGCCAGCGCCAGGGAAAAGGCAATCGGCACCAGCCAGGGTGAAATGACACCCGCCAGGATACCGGCCCATAACGCCAGCCCGCTAAGGGTTTCCAGCGCGAGGGTCATCATCAATGTCCCAAACCCATAGCGCCCGCCATCCCGTGCCTGAGGCTGCCAGCCTTTTTGCAGGCCCATAATGGTGCGAAACACCGCAATCATCTGCTGAACCATCAGGATTGGTGCATAGATCACCGACAAAATGATTTCCGACAGGAACGACCCCACCAGCCGCACGCCGCCGCCAAAGTCGCCAAACCGCGCACCGGTCAGTGGCAGTGACGCCACCCCCAACAGTTTGGGGGCCAGCAGCATCGCATACATCAGCACGATGATCAGCACATGGCGTGCCTCGGTCATTTCCGGCCAGGTTGGCATCAGCGGGTTTGTTTCGCTGAAATAGGTCAACACCGAGGCATCCTCGCCCCGCCCGATCAGCGCCCACATGACCAGCAGGGCAAACCAGATCGGCGACAGAAGATAGCCGATCGCGCCGTGAAACAGATGGAACCGCGACAGTGGTTTGAACCCGGCCGATCCCAGCAGGTTCAGGTGTTGCAGGTTGCCCTGACACCAGCGCCGGTCGCGCAGGATGTGGTCGATCAGGGTGGGCGGGCTTTCTTCGTAACTGCCACGGATACGGGGCAGGAACCGCACGCCCCATCCGGCCCGGCGCAGCAGGCTGGCCTCGACGAAATCATGGCTCATGATCAGTTGCTCGTGGCCGCGCAGGGATCGAAGGCGTGGCAATCCGGCGCTGCTGGCAAAGGCGGCGGTGCGGATGATCGCGTTATGGCCCCAGTAATTGCCATCCTGCCCGCACCAACGGGCCATGCCCTCGGCCAGGGCCGCGCCATAGACGCCATTGGCAAACTGCTGCATCCGGGCAAAGACCGACTGTGCCCCGATCAGTTGCGGAAAGCTTTGGATCAGCCCGGCACCGGGGTCGCGGGCCAGTGCATCGCTTAGCTGTCCGATGGCCCGTCCGGTCATCAGGCTGTCGGCGTCCAGCACCAGCATTGCCTGCCAGTCACCACCCCAGCGGCTGACCCAGTCGGCAATGTTGCCAACCTTGCGATCAGTGTTCAGCACACGGCGGCGGTAATACAGGTCCAGCCCCGGTGACAGCGACGCGCGCAGGGCCTGAACGCTGGCCTGTTCCTGGGCTGCGATGGCGTCATCGCGGGTGTCGCTAAGGATGAACATCGCGTAATGATGCCGCCCGCCGCGCGCGCGCAGCTCTTCCAGCATTGAACGGGCATTGCCCAGCACATACCACGCCACCTCATTATGGACCGGCATCAACAGCGCCACATTCAGCGCCTTGATTGGGCCGGTCAGTTGGCTGCGGGGCGGGGTTTTGTCGGCCCGCGCAAGGGCCACGACCCCCAGCAACACGGTGCTGAGGGTGAAGGTGATCCAGAAGAAATTGAAGGCGATCAGGCCCAGCAATGTGCCCTCGACCATGCTTATTCCCTGATCCGAAAACCAGCCGGTCATGATCCACAACAGTGCGGCGGTGGCGACCATTGCCGGGCTGAACGCCAGAACCCGCCATAATGCCACGCGCCCGTCCGGCCCCGGTTCCGGCACCACACCGGGGGCATCCGTATCCTGAAACGGCGCGCCGAAATCCTGTGGCGGCATGGCCACCGGGTGTTCGGGGGGCATGATGTGTAAATCGGGCGTCATGCGGTCCACCGATACAGCCAGACCTCGGATGCCGGGGCCCCGTCACGGCGCAGTTGCGCGCGCAACTCGACCATCTTGCGTTTGCCCGGATCAAACGAAAACGCCAGCCTTAGCCCGCCGGTTTGCGGATTGCGCTGCAACACGCCCTTGGTGGTTTTCACATGCGGCGAACTGATCCGCACGTCCATGTCCGCCGGTGTGGCGTCAAATAACGGATGATCCTCAAAATCGATTGCCACGATCCGCCCGCCTGTGCGGCGTGCGCCCATCGATGTGTTGATCACCCTTGCGGGTGTGGTTGGGGCGGGGGCGGCTTGGACGGGTGTGCTGATCACCCCGGTTTCCTCGCTTCCCCAGTTCAGGCGATAGGCCAGATCAACACGCCCCCCCGCCCGGATCGGTTTTTGCGGGCGCCAATAGGCGACGATATTGTCGTAAATCTCTTGATCGGCGGGGATTTCAACCAGTGTGACGGCCCCTTTGCCCCAATCGCCCTGCGGTTCCACCCAGACACCGGGGCGGTTGTGGTAAAGTGCTTCGAGGTCGGCAAAGTCCGACAGGTCGCGGGCGCGCTGCATCAGGCCAAAGCCACGCGGGTTTTCATCGACAAACGACGACACCTGAAGCGTACGGGGATTGGCCAGAGGCCGCCACAGAACTTCGCCCGCGCCATTGCGGATCAACAGCCCGTCACTGTCATGCACCGCCGGGCGAAAGTCGTCGAACCGGGTGCGGTCGGTGCTGTCATAAAGGAACATAGAGGTCAGCGGCCCAAGGCCCACATGGGTCAGTTCACGGCGCGCAAACAGGGTGGCCTGCACCTGCATCACACAGGATGACCCCGGCGTGATGTCAAACCGATAGGCCCCGGTGACGCCGGGACTGTCCAGCAGGGCATGCACGATCATGTTGCGCTGGCCGGGGGCGGGGCGTTCCAGCCAGAAGCGGGTGAAATCAGGGAATTCCTCGCCCATGGGATCGCCGGTTTTCAGTGCCAGACCGCGCGCCGACAACCCATAGGTCTGTCCCAGCCCGATGGCCCGGAAATAGCTGGCCCCCTGAAAGACGCAGAATTCGTTCTTTTTGCCCGGCTCGCTTAGTTCCGTGCGCAGGCGAAACCCGGAATACCCCAGCGCGCCCTGGCTGGTCAGGTCCGGCACCTTGTCGGTCCGTTCAAACGCCGCAAGGTCAAAGGGGATCAGCCGGGCGGTGGCGCCCTCGACCGCGTCAATGGTGATGGCGCGCGGGAAATACAGACCGGGATGAAAGAAATCGACGTTATAGGGCGTGTCGCTATTGCGCCAAAGTGCGGCGGTATGGCGGAACCAGATGGATTTATACTGCTCATAGGTCAGATCGCGCCAGTCCTGCGGCACCTGCGGGCGCGGCGCATAGGGGTGGGCGGCCATGTCACGGGCCAGCATGATCACCTGTTCGCGGTCGAATTCACGGTCGAAATCCATGCCTGCCCCGGCGGCCAACCCTGAACTGGGCTGGGTCAGGGATGCGGCCAGGGCCGTGCTTGTGGCCAGAAAGGCACGCCGTGTCATCATGGTTGTTTGCTCTTCCATGGCTGGGATTTGAACCACCCGGCGGCATAGGCAACACAAATGATCAGCGCAAAGCCGGTCAGGTTGGCAATGGCCCATGTGGCGGGTGTCCGCCCGGCCTGATCCAGTGCAAAGCCGATCAGCCGCGCCAGCGCCATCGAGAACACGAACACCGCCAGCGATTGCTGGCCAACCTTGCTTGTCAGCTTTAGCACGATGCGCCAGATATTTGCCGCCGGACCACTGCCAACGGCAACCAGACGATGCCCCCCCTCACCAACGGCCACCCACGCCACATAGGCAAGGGCCAGAAAATGCACGTACCGCAGCAGCGCGAATTCGCTTTTGGTGCGAAAATCCTTAAGCGGGGCCCAGGCCTTGCGGATCAGCGCGCCAAGGTCTTCGTTCCAGGCATCGACCCACAAAAACACCTTCCACGATCCCAGCGGCGCGGACAGTACCACAAAGCCGATACAGACCCACAGCAATGTGCGCGATACCGGCGGGGCAGGCAGCCAGCCGCGCATAAAGGCAAATCCGGTAAAGAACAGCAATTGCCAGCCGAACGGGTTGAAAAACCAGCGCCGCGACGACCACGGTTCGGCCGGCAGGTCCAGCAAGCTGAAATTGGCGGCGACCCAGATGGCGATGCTGGCGGCGGCGGCGGCCCACAGGCTGATATTGGCCAGCGCCATGAACAGCGGCATCATCGCCAGCACCACAAGATACATCGGCAGGATGTCGAAATAGTTCGGCACATAGGTCAGGGTGAACAGCCCGACGATCTGGGGCATCGGGTCTTTGAAGAAATGCCCAAGGTTCAGGGAATTGACATAGCTTTTGTCGAACGTGCCGTATGTGTCCAGCGCCGCCATGGTCATGGCAACAAAGAAGAACAGGCAGATATGCGCCCAATAGACCTGCCAGACCCGG
>DAOUPC010000145.1 GCA_030626365.1 Paracoccaceae bacterium | reverse complement strand
GGTGGCGATACTTATGAATTGCATTTCGGGCAGGTATTCACCGGCACCGCCCCTTTTACACTATCAATGAAACAAATGGGGGCGATGGTGCGATTGACACCATAACCGGCACCGGCAGCCTTGTTCAGATCGGTGACTTCGCGGATATCCGGCGGATTGGCACGGATGGGCGGACGCTGATTATCGAAACCGCCCTTAAGCCGTATCACTATTCCTCTTCGGGGATCGAGACCGGCACCATCAAGATCGTGAACCAGTACAATGTGGCAAAGCCCGGCGCACAGATACGGTTTTTCATGTCCAGCAATTGCGTGGTGATGGCTTTAACCGATGCGATCTTTGATTTCTTTTAGGGGGTATCCTGCGCGGGTTCTTTGCATTCCCCCGAGGGACCGCTAGGTTTGGCGCATGTGTGCTGAGCTTACCCAAAACCTTGCCAAATTCGCCACCGGCCCCCTTGTCGTCAGTTCGGCGGCGCGGCTGGTCACATCGTTGTCGATGCTTGACTGGCTGGCGGTCGGGCGTGCCGGGGTGGACGAACCGGTGGCGCGGATCATTCGCGCGCGGGCCCTGAATGAGGGCGGGGCAGGGCGGGCGCATCTGTTCGGGACGTCAACCACCGTTCCGGCCCGTATGGCGGCGCTGGTCAATGGCACCACGTCACATGCGCTTGACTATGACGATACGCATTTCGCCCATATCGGCCACCCTTCGGTGGCGGTGATCCCCGCCGCAATGGCCATGGCAGAACAGCGCGACCTGACGCGGGCCGAGGTGTCCGAGGCGGCACTGATGGGGATGGAACTGTCGATCCGGGTGGGGCTGTGGCTGGGCCGCGCGCATTATCAGGCCGGGTTTCACATGACCGCCACTGCCGGCGCGTTCGGGGCCACCGCCGCCGCCGGTCGGCTGGCCGGGTTGAACACGGAACAGATGGCCCATGCGCTGGGGCTGGTGGCGACCCGCGCGGCGGGGCTGAAGGCCCAGTTTGGAACGGATGGTAAACCATATAACGCCGGGCTGGCCGCAACGGCAGGGGTTGAGGTGGCCCAATTGGTGGCGGCGGGCCTGACGGCCAATCCGCAGGCGATGGAGCGGGAATTTGGTTTTGGGGCCACGCATCACGGCGAGGGGAACACCGACCGGGCACTGACCGGGCTGGGTGATGTCTGGCTGTTCGAGGGCGTCAGCCACAAGTTTCACGCCTGTTGCCACGGGTTGCATGCGGCGCTCGAGGCGGCGCGCGATCTGGATATCGCCGCGCCCGAGATCGCCGAGATGACCGTGACCACCAGCCCCCGCTGGATGGATGTGTGCAACCAGCCCAGCCCGGACACCGGGTTGGGGGCCAAGTTCAGTTATCGCACGGTGCTGGCGATGCGTGCGCTGGGGCATGATACGGCGCGGCTGGACAGTTACAGCGCGGCCATCTGCACCGATGCCCGGCTGGTGGCGCTGCGCGAGCGGATCAAGGTGCAGCCCGATACCAGCCTGTCAGAAACCGAGACCATTCTTGCGGTGTTGCGCCGCGACGGTGCGCGGCTTGAGGCGCACCATGATCTGGCAATTCCGATGGCGCTGGCCGTGCGGCAAGACCGGGTGCGCACCAAGGCGGTGGGGCTGATCGGGGCTGATGCGGTGGATCAGGCCTGGGGTATGCTGCGGTCGGGTGGGGCGCGCGCCACCGGGTTCGCGCGGCTGATGGCCGGGTCGTCGCAGGGATAGGCGGGCAACGCTCACCCGGCGAACTTGCCGTTTAGGTCAAATCAGGCTCCGGCGGGGAACGCCGCGCACAATTGGGCCACGCGGGTTCTGGCCTGTTTGGTGATGTGTTCGCTGTCATCGCCCCCACCGCCCCGTGCCGCAGCATCCAGTAGATCGGCGATCACCTGACCAAGCGTTTCAAACTCGGCCTGTTTCAGGCCCCGCGTGGTCGCCGCCCCAACCCCCAGACGCAGGCCGACCCATTCAGGCGGGCGCGGGCTGTCGTTTGGAATTGGGTTTTTGTTTGAGGTGATGTTGGCCGCCTCCAGCGCGCTTTCGGCCTGTTTGCCCGACAACCCCTTGGAACTGGCATCGATCAACACCAGATGCGTGTCGGTGCCGCCGGTGACAATGCGCACCCCGCGCGCCTGAAGCGTGCTGGCAAGGGTCCGGGCGTTATCAATGATCTGTGCCGAATAGCTGGCAAAAGCGGGGGTCAGGGCCTCGCCCAGACAGACCGCCTTGGCGGCGATCACCTGCGTGTGGATCGACCCCTGCACGCCGGGAAATACCGCCGATTGCAGGCGCTTCATCCAGTCCTGCCGGTTGGTCAGGATCAAACCGCCGCGCGGCCCGCGCAGGGTTTTGGTGGTGGTGCAGGTGACAATATCAGCGTGCGCAACCGGCGACGCATGCACGCCCCCCGCCACCAGCCCGGCAATATGGGCCATGTCCACATGAAACCAAGCGCCGACATCTTTGGCAATCTGGCCCATCCGGGCGAAATCGATTGCCCTTGGATAGGCCGACCCACCGGCGATCAGCAGCTTGGGTCGGACTTTGTGCGCCTGCGCCTCAAGGGCATCGTAATCAATCACCTCTGACGTGGCATCGACGCCATAATGATGCGCCCTGAACCAGCGCCCCGACAGGTTCGCGCCCAACCCGTGGCTAAGATGCCCGCCCGATGCCAGATCCAGTGACAACACCGTATCCCCCGGTTTCAGCAGCAGGAAAAACACCGCCAGATTGGCCTGACTGCCCGAATGGGGCTGAACATTGGCATAATCACAGCCAAAAAGCTGTTTGGCGCGGTCAATCGCGGCCTGTTCGACCACATCGACAAACTGACCCCCGCCGTGAAACCGGTTGCCGGGGTATCCTTCCAGCGTCTTGTTGGTCATCTCGTGGCCCAAGACGTCCAGCACTGCCCGGCTGACAATGTTTTCCGAGGCGATCAGTTCGATCTGGTCCTGCTGGCGGGCGCGTTCATCGGCAAGGGCCTGTGCCACCAGCGGGTCGCTTTCCCCGATATGGCTTTGGAAATGATCGGTCATTGGCTGGCACCTCTTGCGGCTATGGGGCCGGTTGCGTGCTGCGGCGCGTGGGGGGTGCCCATTATGCGTCACTGGCGGCGTCACTGGCGCTGTTTGCCAGAAATATCAGCACTTTGGCGCGTTTCGTCAATGGGGCTGTATTTTGGAGTTGTATTTGCAGGGCTGTATTAATGGGTCCTGACCCTAGTGATCTGCGAAAGCCCCTGATCCAGCAGGGCCAGCGCGTGGTCACGCGCGGCGTGGCGCACATTATTGCGCCCCAGTGGGCCAAATTCCACCATCTCTGTGCGGGTTGGCAGCCCTTTGATGGCCAGCCCGAAACACACAAAGCCCTCGGGCTTGAATTCTGATCCGCCCGGTCCGGCAATGCCGGTGACAGAGACGGCCAGCTGTGCGCGCGAACGGGCCAGCGCGCCCTCGGCCATTTCCTGCGCCACCTCTTGCGATACGGCCCCGAATGTATCCAGCGTGGCACCACGCACCCCCAGCATGTCCTGCTTGGCGGCGTTGGAATAGGTGACAAAGCCACGCTCAAGAACGGCGGATGACCCGGCAATGTCGGTGATTGCCACGGCCACCATCCCCCCCGTACAGCTTTCGGCGGTGGCGATCATGACGCCCGCCGCAGTGGCCCGCCTGACCAGATTGGCGGGGCTCATAGCCCCATTAGCCCATGACAGACCCCGGCCAGAACCAGCACGCCGATGGCACCAAATACCCCCGCGATCACATCATCCAGCATCACACCCATCGGGCCGTGCTGCCGGTCGGCCCAGCCGATGGGGCCGGGTTTGGTGATGTCGAACAGACGAAACAGGGCAAACGCCGCCACCCAACCCGGCCACAGCACGGTGATGTCCAGCCCGTGCCGCCACGCCACATAGCTAAGCGGCAGCAGGGCGATCCACTGGCCTGCCACCTCGTCGATGACAATCTCGGACGGGTCATGGTCGTCCTGCCCGCGCGTCATCACACCAGTGGCCCACAATCCCATGAAAAAGCTGGCCAGCACGCCGGCCATCAGCAACGGCAACCCCCCGGTCACATGCAGCGCCCAGCCCATCGGCAGCGCCACCAAAGATCCCCACGTACCCGGTGCGGGGCGCAGATAACCGACCCCCATGACGGTTCCGATCAGCATGGCCAGCCGGTTCATGCCTGCACCAGCGTTGCGGTGGCCAGCGCCGCAATCCCTTCTTCGCGCCCGGTAAAACCAAGCCTTTCGGATGTGGTTGCCTTGACTGATATTCGTGACATGTCCATCCCCATTATAGTGGCCATTGCGCGGCGCATGGCCCCGGCGTGCGGGCCGATTTTTGGCATCTCGCAGATCAGCGTGCAATCGACGTTGGATATGGCGAACCCCATGCCCTGCGCCATCTGCACCGCGTGGGCCAGAAATATCCGGCTGTCGGCCCCTTTCCATTGTGGGTCCGAAGGGGGGAAATGCTGGCCGATATCGCCCTGTGCCAGCGCGCCGTAAATCGCGTCGGTGACCGCGTGCATCCCCACATCGGCGTCCGAATGGCCCTGCAACCCGCGCCCATGCGCCACCCTGATACCGCATAGCGTCACGTGATCGCCGGGGCCGAACCGGTGCACGTCAAACCCGTTGCCCAGCCTTATATCCATCGTTTTCCCCAATATCCGTTCGGCCCGGGCAAAATCGCCGGGCAATGTGACCTTTAGATTATCTTCGTCGCCCGGCACGATTGCCACCTTTAACCCGGCGGCGCGGGCCACGGCCACGTCATCTGCGGCTGTCCCGTTAAAGGCAGCATAGGCGGCGCAGATCGCGGTGTAATCAAACCCCTGCGGCGTCTGTGCGCGGTAAAGCCCGGCGCGGTCCTTTGTGCCGCTAACGTGGCCATCTGCCCCACGCCAAAGCGCATCGGTAAGCATCACCGCCGGGGCGGCGGCCACGGAATGATCCAATGCGGCAATCACATCGCGGATCAGGTTTTGACCAATACAGGGACGCGCCGCATCATGAATAAGAACCTTGGTGGTGCCGGTATTAGCAAGTATATTCAGCCCATTACGAACCGAAGCTGATCTTGTGTCACCCCCCGCAACCACCCTGCACCCGGTGGCCATAATCGCGGCGCTGCGCGGCATGTCGTCGGCGTGCAGAACCACCACCACCGGGCCGATGTCCGGCGCACGGGTGAATGCATCCAGCGTATGTTCAAGGATCGTCTTGCCGGCGATCACCTGCCATTGCTTGGGCTGTTCGCCACCCGCGCGCAGACCCCGCCCGGCGGCAACGATGATGGCGGCGGTGGTCATTCGGGTGATGCTCCTGCTGTGGAAACCTGTGGGGAAACCTGTCGTGATATGTTTATGATCTGCCACGCAAAGTGGCAATCACCCGCGGTTATTTGCCTATATTTTAGGCAATGGGCGCGCTAATGCCGGTTTGCGCGCCACTATTGATTGCCCGTGCAGGGGTGAGAGGCTAGAAAAGCGATCGTTGCACAAGGAATAGGCACTTGCACGTCACATTAGGCGCAAAAACAGGCGCGAAAACCCTGTCACCATCGGTGTTTCTGGCCCCGCTGGCCGGAATCACCGACCGGCCGTTTCGTGATCTGGTTCAGGGCTTTGGCGCGGGGCTGGTGGTGAGCGAAATGGTGGCGAGCCAGGAAATGGTGCAGGCCAAGCCGGGGGTGCGCGAACGGGCCGATCTGGGCTGTGACGTGGAAAACACCGCTGTGCAACTGGCCGGGCGTGACGCCTATTGGATGGCCGAGGCCGCGCGTCAGATTGCGGACCGGGGCGCGCGGATCATTGATATCAACATGGGGTGCCCGGCCAAAAAGGTGACCAATGGCTATTCCGGGTCGGCGCTGTTGAAAACGCCCGACCTTGCCCTGCGCCTGATCGAGGCGGTGGTGGGGGCGGTCGATATACCCGTTACGCTGAAAACCCGGCTGGGATGGGACGAAACGGACCTGAACGCGGCGCATGTGGCCCACAGGGCCGAACAGGCGGGCGTTCAGATGGTGACGATCCACGGGCGCACCCGCTGTCAGTTCTACAAGGGGCGCGCCGATTGGGCGGCGATCCGGGCGATCAAACAGGCGGTGAACATCCCGGTGATTGCCAATGGTGATATTGTCGATACCGGCACCACCCGGCAGGCGTTGGAGCAATCGGGGGCGGACGGGGTTATGGTTGGGCGCGGCGCGCAGGGGCAGCCGTGGCTGTTGGCGCGTATCGCCCATGAAATATACGGAACCCCCGCGCCGGATGTGCCAACCGGCGCGGCGCTGGGGGATATGGTGGCGGGGCATTATCAGGCGATGCTGGGCTTTTACGGGGCCGATCTGGGCTTGCGCGTGGCCCGCAAGCATCTGGGCTGGTACATGGACCGCGCGGCCACACCCGCCGGGTTGCGCCGCACCATCCTGACCGCGCGCGTCCCATCCGAGGTGCTGCGCCTGTTGCCCGGGGCGCTGGAGCCACGCCGGCAGGTGGCGGCATGAGGCAGAATGACGACCTTTGGGCCTCGCTGCCGGTGCCGGCCTTTGTGATCGATGCCGATGACCGGATCAGCGACGTGAACCCGGCCGGCGAAGGTTTTTTGAATGCTTCGCGCAAATCGGTGGCTGGTCTGCCGGTCTGGGACCAGATTGCGGTTGATGCGCCGATCGAGGGCGCGTTTTCGCGTGCACGGAAAAATAATTCTCCCTTGTTTGTCAATGATGTAGATGTTGGCACGGGCACCCGCGCGCCGTTGCAATGTGCGCTTCAGATTGCCCCGTTTCAGGGGCATCCCGACACCATGATCCTGATGATTTCGCCGCGTGAACTGGCTGGGCGCATGACGCATAGCCAATCGGTGAAATCGGCCGCCAAGTCGGCCATCGGCATGGCCGAAATGCTGGCCCACGAGATAAAGAACCCGCTGGCCGGGATCACCGGCGCGGCCCAGCTTTTGGCGATGAACCTTGCGCCGGAGGATCTGGAACTGACCGATCTGATCGTCGGGGAAAGCCGGCGGATCGTTAAACTTTTGGGGCAGGTCGAACAGTTTGGTAATCTTAGCGCGCCGGATTTCCGGGCGGTGAACCTGCATGATGTGCTGGACCGTGCGCGCCGCTCGGCTTTGCTGGGATTTGGCGCGCATATGGACATTGTTGAAGATTACG
>DAOUPC010000158.1 GCA_030626365.1 Paracoccaceae bacterium | reverse complement strand
TGGTTCTCGCGCCTGAAAATGTCCGACGGGGATTTGTCGGCCATTCTGGGTAACCCCGGCGTCGAGGTGCGCGCCTTGGTCCTGAATGGGCAGGCCGAGGGGCTGATGGAACTGGATTTTCGCCAGGGCGGCGCGTGTGAACTGGCGTTTCTGGGGGTGACATCCAAATTGATCGGCACCGGGGCAGGGCGATTTTTGATGAACGAGGCGATCAGGTGCGCGTGGGCACGCCCGATTAAGTTGTTTCACCTACACACCTGCACGCTGGATCACCCGCATGCCTTGGGATTTTATATTTCCTGCGGCTTTCAGCCGGTCCGCCAACAGATCGAGATTGACGATGATCCGCGCCATAACGGGGATTTCCCGCAAACAGCAGGCCCGCACGTTCCGGTTTTTTCCTGATGCGCCACCACCCGCGCGAACAAAGCCTGCCGGGCGTTAACGCCCTGACCGCGCCAAAGATCGCGCCTGAAAAATAATGTCGCCAATCCGGTTTCGAACCTCGGTCTGTTCGCTTTCGATGGCCTCCAGAACGGCGCGCAGTTCGGCCCTTGTGCCGTGCAACTGATCGACCAGCGAAATCACCATTCCCAGCGCGTCCTCTTTTAAATCAAAGCTTTCTGACAACTCGCACAACAGCTCTGCGCGGGCGATATCGATCTGGCGATAGACCGGGCCGGTTTCGGAAATTACCGGCACGACGATCCGGGCCTCGACAAAGGCAATAAGCTGTTTGCGGGTCAGGCGGGCAACGGCCGCAACAACATCATCTTCGGAAAACCGATCGGTCATATCTTTATCCCCTTGCGTGGATCATAGGCGTTTGTCTTGCGCCATTCCTGCATGAATGTGGCAAGGCTGTCGTCAATGTCGGGTGGTGAAACGATCGACAGTTCCACCTTTTGATCGCCGCGCGCACTTGCCCCAACTGGTTTGACGCCGCGTCCGCGCAACCGCAGGGTTTGCCCGCTGCTGGCCCCCTTTGGAATGCTCAGGCTGACGGTGCCGTCAATCGTTGGGGTTGCGATCTTGCCGCCCAAAACCGCCTCGTCCAGGGTAATGGGCAGGGTTATCAGAATGTCGCTACCGTCCCGGCGAAACAGCGGGTGGGGGCGTATGGACAATGTGACCAGCGCATCGCCCGCCGGCCCGCCACCAATGCCCGGATTTCCCTTGCCGCGCAGCCGGATGGTCTGGCCATCTGCCACCCCTTCGGGGATTTTTACCCCAAGGGCCGCGCCATCGGGCAATTGAATTTGGGTTTTCCCACCCTTGGCGGCATCCAGAAATGGCACGTCAAGCGTATAGCGCCTGTCGCCCCCCTGGGCGCGGAAATCCTGTTGCGAGAAATGCGCGCCTTCACCCGCCCTTTGACGCAGGAATTCGGAAAAGATGTCCGAGGTATCGCCAAACCCCTCGCGGCCCGGTCCCCCCCGTGGTCCGTGCCCCGGACCAGATCGGTATGGGTTTCCGGGGGCTTCGGCATATTCGCGATAAAACTGCCGGTCGGGTTGTTCGGCCCCGGATGCGTCAATCTCTCCGCGATCAAACCTTGCGCGGGTGTCGGCATCTTTCAGCAGGTCATAGGCGGCAGAGGCGGCCTTGAATTTTGCCTCGGCGGCCGGATCGTCGGGCCTTAGATCCGGGTGGCAGGTGCGGGCGATCTTGCGATAGGCCTTTTTGATGTCCGCATCGGTGGCGGACTTGGTCAGGCCAAGTGCCGCATATGGGTCGTTGCTCATCTTGGTGATCCGCCTTCATAGCCAGCCGGGCATGATGCGCCGGACTTTCAGTCGCACCGCCGGTAAATCCTGACGAATAATACCAACGCAATATCCCGCCGTCTTTGACGTGGGTCAGGTGGCCGGGCCCGAAAGATGCCCGGCAAAGGCTGTCAGTACCTGGCTGTATATCTCGCGTTTGAAGGGCACGATATTTGTCACCAGTTGATCGGTGTCCATCCAGCGCCATTTGGTAAACTCGGGGTGTTCGGTGGCAATGTTCACCTGATCGTCATGGCCCGCATAGCGCATCAGGAACCATATCTGTTTTTGCCCGCGATACCGCCCCTTCCAGATTTTTGGCACGATGTCGTGTGGCAGATCATAGGTCAGCCAATCCTGGGTCTGATCGAGGATCTGCACCAGATCGTTGGTCACCCCGGTTTCTTCCCACAGTTCGCGCAGGGCTGCATCGCGTACGTCTTCGCCCTTGTCCACACCGCCCTGTGGCATCTGCCAGGCATCCCCGAACCGGTCATTGCGCTGACCGACAAACACTTTGCCGTCAGCATTCAGCAACATCACCCCGACGCAGGGACGATAGGGAAGGGTGGCAATCTGGTCAGGTGTCATGGCAAATGGCTCCGGGGTGAATACCCTGCCTGTCTAACGCCCCCTGTCCCATGTGCAAGATGTTGACGCCGCGTTTAGCGTGACATGGACCGCCCAACGGGTGATCTTGTGCGCAAACTGAAACGGAGATTACCATGGCCGATTACCCCCACCTTCTGGCCCCGCTTGACCTTGGCTTTACCACCCTGAAGAACCGCGTTTTGATGGGATCAATGCATACCGGTCTGGAAGAGACCGGCGACTGGAACCGCGTGGCCGAATTTTATGCCACACGTGCCCGTGGTCAGGTTGGCCTGATGGTCACCGGCGGCATTGCCCCGAACCGCGAGGGCGGCGTGCTGCCGGGTGCGGCGGCCATTGCGACGCAAAAGGATATCGACAACCATTCGATCGTGACCAAGCGCGTGCATGATGCAGACGGCAAGATCGTCATGCAGGTGCTGCATGCCGGTCGTTACGCGTTTTCGCCCGAATGTGTCGCCCCCAGCGCGGTGAAATCGCCGATCTCTCCGTTTGCGCCCAAAGAACTGGACGAGGCCGGAATAGAAAAGCAGATCGCCGACATCACCCAGGCGGCCCTGAACGCGCAAGAGGCCGGGTATGACGGGGTCGAGATCATGGGCTCAGAGGGGTATTTCCTGAACCAGTTTCTTGTGACCCACACCAACAAACGCACCGACCGCTGGGGCGGCAGTTACGAAAACCGGATGCGCCTGCCAATCGAGGTGGTGCGCCGGGTGCGGGCCGCAGTTGGCGAAAAGTTCATCATCATCTACCGCTTGTCGATGATCGACCTGATCCCCAACGGCTCTACCCACGCAGAGGTGGTGCAACTGGCGCAAGAGGTCGAAAAGGCCGGTGCCACGATCATCAACACCGGCATTGGCTGGCACGAGGCACGGATTCCGACCATTGCCACGTCGGTGCCGCGCGCGGCCTTTGCCTGGGTGACCAAAAAGCTGATGGGCAAGGTGGGCATCCCGGTCATCACCTCAAACCGGATCAACATGCCTGACGTGGCCGAGGGCGTTCTGGCCACGGGCTGTGCCGATATGGTGTCGATGGCGCGCCCCATGCTGGCGGACGCGCATTTCGTGGCCAAGGCAATGGCCGGGCGGGGCGAGATGATCGCGCCGTGCATCGCCTGCAATCAGGCCTGTCTGGACCACACCTTTGGCGGCAAGCTGTCCACCTGTCTGGTCAATCCGCGTGCCTGTTATGAAACCGAACTGGTGATTGATCGCGCCGGGGCGGCCAAATCGGTGGCGATTGTCGGGGCTGGCCCTGCCGGGCTGTCAACCGCGCTGGCCACGGTCGAACGGGGCCACAATGTGACCCTGTTTGACAAGGCGAATGAGATTGGCGGCCAGTTGAACATGGCCAAACAGGTTCCGGGCAAGGAAGAATTTCGCGGGCTGGTGGACTGGTATCGTGCGATGGTCGCAGATGCGGGCATCACCGTGAAACTGGGTCAGGCGGTCAGTGCCGATGATCTGGATGGATTCGACGAGGTGGTGATCGCCACCGGCGTGATCCCGCGTGACCCGGGCATTCCCGGTCAGGATGGCGCAAATGTTCTGAGCTACATCGACGTGCTGCGTGACAATGCCAGGGTCGGCGCGCGGGTCGCGGTGGTCGGGGCCGGGGGCATTGGGTTTGATGTGGCCGAATATCTGACCCAGAAAGGCACCAGCACAACCAAAGACCTGCCCGCCTGGCTGGAAGAATGGGGCGTTACCGACCCCGAACTTCACCGCAGCGGACTGGCCCCCGAAGGGCCACAGCCACACGCGCCGGCGCGTCAGGTCACGCTGTTACAGCGCAAGGCCGAAAAGCACGGCAAACGGCTGGGCAAGACAACAGGGTGGATTCACCGTGCGACGCTGAAGATGAAAAAGGTGAACTTTGTCGGTGATGTGAATTACGAACGGATCACCGATGCCGGTCTGGAGGTATCCTTTGGCGAGGCGCGCGAAAACCCGACCCTGATCGAGGTTGACACAATCGTTCTGTGCGCCGGACAATTGTGCGAACGCAGCCTGGCGGATGCGCTGATTGCGCGCGGGATCACCCCGCATGTGATCGGTGGCGCGGATGTGGCATCTGAACTGGACGCCAAGCGGGCCATCGATCAGGGCACAAGGCTGGCGGCCACACTTTAGGGCCGGATACATCCGGTCAAACCCATCCGGCAGGGCCTTTGCCCGCGTCAACGGCCCTGCCGGGCAAGGTATTCACTGGCCACAGTGACGAGTGTTGACAAGCCCCGGATGGATTGTAAGCTGTTGTTACTCATTGGTTAAGTATTGCTGGTGTTTTGGTGACGCTGTTTGTGAATTCGGTCGATCCGCTGACCTTGTACACAAACAGATGGAATATTTTGAACCAGCCCGTTGATCCGTCTCAGCCTGAAGGGGCCCCGGCCCGTCACCCGCAGGATACTGCGGGTGCCTTTCATGGCGGGGCGTTGATCGCGTCCATCAGGCGGCATCCGCTGGAATCTATCGTGCTGGCGATAACGGTGATTTTTGCCCTGCTATTTTCGCTCTTTATTGATGGGTTTGCCACGTTTGGGAACCTGTCCAACATGGCGCAAAACTCTGCCGCGCTTGCGGTTCTAAGCTGCGGCATGGCGGTGGTCATTATCACACGGGGCCTTGATCTGTCGCAGATCGCGGTCATGGTGACGGCCTCTGCGGTGTTTGGCCTGATGTTAAGTCAGGGATCGAACTATGGGGCTGCCCTTGTGGCAAGCCTGTTACTGGCGGCGGCGTTTGGTGTGCTGAATGGCTGGTTGATCGCCTTTATCGAAATTCCTGCGCTGCTTAGTACGCTGGCCACGGCCATGCTGATCACCGGGTTTGGCAGGTGGGGTATTTTGCAGGGCGAATTCCTTGTGCTGATCCCCAAGGATCTGCCGGTTATGGCGTTTCTGGCAACCGGCAGGCTGTTCTTTTTGCCGGTGTCCGTGGTGATTGTGCTGGTGGTCATGATCGCCACGTATGTCCTGCTGCGCAGAACGGTTTACGGGCGCGTGTTCTATGCGATGGGTGATAATTTCATTGCCGCGCGCCTGACCGGATTTTCCGTCAGGATCGCAACCATCTGGGTCTATGTATTTTCGGCGCTGGTTGCGGCAATCGCGGGCGTCATTATTTCCAGTGCCAGCGGCACCGTGGATTTCCGCATCGTGACCAATGGCACCCTGCTGTTCGAGGTGATCATGGTGGTCGTGCTGGGCGGTATCCCCCTTAGGGGGGGGCGTGGCGGTGTGATGAACGTCATTATCGGCGTGCTGCTGATCAGCGTTTTGCGCAACGGAATGACATTGATGAATTTGTCGGGCCAGGTCCAGGATCTGGTCAAGGGGATGGTACTGATCTCGGCGATCGTAATCGACAACTACTTTAACCCCAGAGATACCGAGACAGACACACAAGGCGACCTTTGAAGGATCGTCATGGTCTGAACAATAAAAACGAAAACGGGAGGAAATGAAAATGCCAACAATTATGAAACGACTGGCGGGTGTGGGTGTGGCTGCGATGCTGGCGGCCAGCACGCTTGCGGCCCCGCAGGGTGCCGCGGCAGAATCTGCCTATGAAGGCAAAAAAGTGGTCTTTATCCCCATCGCCATGGGCATCACCCTGACCGAAGGCTGGGCCCGCCGGATGGCGGATCAGGCCGAATTGATGGGCTTTTCCTTTGAAGTGCGCGATGCGGGCTTTGACATGAAGGCGATGTCGGAAATCTTTGCCAAGGCGATCAATGACAAGCCCGACATCATCGTGGCGCATAACCCGACCGTACAGCTTTTGGCGCGCCAGATCCGGCAGGCCGAAGGCAAAGGCATCAAGGTGATGCAGATCAACCTGCAATCAAACCAGAATTCGACCGCATTCGTCGGTGCGAACTGGTCGCGCATCGGCCATGACGTGGCCGAGGATATCGTCGCACTTTGCGGCGCGGGCAGCGGCAAATCGGGTGAAGTTGCGATCATTCCCGGCCAGTTGACCGCCGCCGACAGTGTTTTGATGAACGAAGCCACCTTTGCCGTCTTTGAACAGCATCCCGAAATCAAGGTGGTTTCCAATCAGGCGTCAAACTGGGAGCCGGAAAAGGCCCGCCAGATCACCGCTACAGTGCTTCAGCAGAACCCCAACCTTTGCGCTATCTTCGGCCATTGGGGCGTTCACACCATCGGTGCGGGTAATGCCGTCAAGGATGCCGGCATGGCCGACAGCGTGACGGTTTATGCGGCCGGTGGCGGCAACCGCCTGATCTGTAATGCCTTCGAGGGCGGGATCATCGACCGTTACTGGAGCTATAACGCCGATGGTCAGGGCCGTGATGCCGGTGCGATGCTGCGGCTGATGATGCAGGG
>DAOUPC010000174.1 GCA_030626365.1 Paracoccaceae bacterium | reverse complement strand
TCTGATATCCATCAAATATGACGAAAATACAGCAATCAGTCAGCCCCGTTAAAATGTGGCTAAAATCCGCCTAATCCGCCACGACTCGGGGGATATGATGCACGGCAGGTCATGCGTATAAAACTGCAAGACCTGCATGTTCCCGCCCTGAGGCGGCAAACGTGAACCTATATATTATCGTTTAAAATCAAATGGTGCGGGTGAAGGGACTCGAACCCCCACGCCATAGGCGCCAGAACCTAAATCTGGTGCGTCTACCAATTCCGCCACACCCGCAATGGGGCGGTGCATAACAAAGGAAGGGGGGGGATGCGAGGGAATAAACACCGCGCAGGGCACCAAATTGCCGGTCAATCCGCACATTCCCGGCGCGAAGGGTAAATAAAGCCGCGACAATGGCCATATTCTGCCATAATCTGATGAAAAAAAACTGAGGCATCAGAGCGAGAACGCCATGAAACCGAATTCGGTCGGGCGTGCAGTCGGGCAAAGCCCGAAACCGCACCCCATTTTCACCCCTGCCATACAGGCGGGATTTGTCAGTGGAGCCATCCTGTTGACGCAGGACGGTGAAATGCCGGTTGAATTTCTGTCGCCCGGCGACCGGATCATCACCCGCGATGCCGGAATGGTACGACTGGAAAGCATCCATCACCAGGACGTGCTGACACGCGCCATTTCCTTTGCCGCCGGGTCACTGGGCCACACAAGGCCCGATCAGGACCTGACTTTGCCCGCCTCTCAGATCGTGCTGATCCGCGACTGGCGCGCGCAGGCGATGTTTGGTGTGCAACAGGCATGGGTTCGCGCCGACGCGCTGATTGATGGCGAATTCATCCGCGATCTGGGACCACAGGAAATGCGGTTACACCAGTTGCATTTTGCCGCGCCGCACGTGGTCTATGCTGGTGGGCTTGAACTTTCGTGCATGACAGACGCCGCCAGCCTGCAATCGGCGGCCTGACCCAAATTACCCAGAACCGCAGGCAGGGCTTCGGGGATGTCTTCGGCAATCAGACCGGGACCAAAGCTGATGGCACATTGCACATGCAGCCAGGCGGCGGTTTCGCCCGCTTGCATCGGGTCAAACCCACGCGCCATCAACCCGGTAATGAACCCCGCCAGAACATCGCCTGACCCGGCCGTGGCCAGCCAGGGGGCCGCGCGGTCGTGATGCGCCGCATGGACCGCGCATTGCCCATCCGGCCCGGCAATCACCGTATCCGGCCCCTTGAACAGAACCGTACACCCGGCCCGTCTGGCCGCCGCACGGGTCGCATCAATGCGTGACCACGCCGGGCCGCCCTTTGGTTCCTGACCAAGCCGTTTCGCGATATCCGGGAACAGGCGCGCAAATTCGCCGCCATGCGGGGTCAGGATGCATTTGTCGTGCAACCGTTCAAACAACCAGCCCGGATCACCCCGGTGCATCGACAGCGCATCCGCGTCCAGCACCGTTTTCCGCCCCGTCGCCAAGGCCACCCCAACCAGTTCGCGGGCACCGGAATCACGGCCCAGCCCCGGACCCAAGCATAACGCATTCAACCGCTCGTCCTGCAACACCCGGTGCAAATCGGCAGGGCCGCAAAGCGGTGTCATCATGATTGCGGTGATCTGGGCCGCCACCTCGGGCAGGGCGGGTTCAGGCACGGCCAGCGTCACCAACCCGGCCCCGACCCGCAGCGCGCCGCGCGCCGCCAACCGGGCCGCGCCGGTGCGCCCCACCCCACCAGACAACACCAGCACATGACCACTGTCGAACTTTTGCGCCATCCCCGGCTTATCCGTCAGCGCCGCATCGGGGGGGCCTACCTTTCTGACGGGGGCACCGGGTTGCCGGCCCCGACCTGCATGGGGCAGACCGATATCCCAAATCACAACCCGGCCCGAAATTTCGCCACCCCGGTCAAGACAATGGCCCGTTTTTTCGGTGTGAAACGTCACCGTCAGGTCCGCCTGTGCAAAATCTCCCAATGGCCGCCCGCTGTCGGCGCACACCCCGGATGGCATATCCACCGCCACGCATCTGGTGCCGGATTCCCGGCGCAGGGTTTCCAACGCGCCGAACAACAGGGCCAGATCATCACCGACCCCACGGGTCAGGCCGGTGCCAAACAACGCATCCACCACCAGATCGGGGGCCGGGCCGGTGTGCGCCAAACTGTCACCGCACAACCGGTCACATGCGCCGGCCTTGATCCAACGGTCATGATTGGCCCGCGCATCCGACGGCAATTTATCCGCCGCCCCCAAAAGGAACACCTGAACCTGCCAGCCGCGCGCCGCCAACAGTCGCGCGATGACAAACCCGTCGCCGCCATTGTTCCCCGGCCCGCACAGCACCACCGCCTTGCGTGGCGCATCGGCCCAGTCCGGCCATGACGCGAATATCGCCGCAACCACCCCCTGCCCGGCCCGCTCCATCAGTTCCAGTCCGCTCGCGATGCCAGCCGAGATTGCCGCCCCTTCGATTGCGCGCATCTGGGCCGCCGACAGCAATTCGTTCATGAGACTTCCTTCATCGATTCAGTTTTGCCTGTTTTTTGTGCAATATGTCCAAAAATCAGGCATCACCCCCGTTTCACAATGCGCGTTTCCCACCCCGCACCATATCCGATTGTTACCCGGTATGAGAAGTGGTCTGACGCAATCAGAAATACACGCGCCGACAGGATTGCAAAGGCCAGGATTACAAAGGAAAGCCCATGAAAAAGATCGAAGCCATCATAAAACCTTTCAAGCTCGACGAAGTGAAAGAGGCGTTGCAGGACGTTGGTGTTCAGGGGCTGAGCGTGATCGAGGTCAAGGGTTTTGGTCGCCAAAAGGGTCATACAGAACTGTATCGCGGGGCCGAATACGTTGTCGATTTCCTGCCCAAGGTCAAGATCGAGGTGGTCCTGGACGACGATCAGGTGGATGCCGCCATCGAGGCCATCGTGGCGGCCGCCAACACCGGCAAAATTGGCGATGGCAAGATTTTTGTCAGCCCGATTGAACAAACCATCCGTATCCGTACCGGCGAAACCGGTTCAGACGCGCTCTAAATTTCAACACGCATATCAATCAGAAGGACCAAGGGAATGAGCAAGGACGCAGTTCTCAAGCTAATCGCGGACGAAGGCGTGGAATACGTCGATATCCGCTTTACCGATCCGCGCGGCAAGTTGCAGCACATCACCATGATCGCCGATCAGGTTGACGAAGATTTCCTCGAAGAGGGGCTGATGTTCGACGGATCATCAATCGCCGGATGGAAATCGATCGAAGCCTCGGACATGAAGCTGATGCCAGATACCGAATGCGTCTATCTGGACCCGTTTTATGCCGAAAAAACCATCTGCATCCACTGTTCCGTGGTCGAGCCCGACACAGGTGAGCCCTACGAGCGCGACCCCCGCGGCACCGCCCAAAAGGCCGAGGCCTATCTGATTTCCAACGGCATTGGCGATACGGCCTATATGGGCCCCGAGGCCGAATTCTTTTTGTTTGACGATGTGCGGTATTCAAACACCATCAACAAGGTGTCTTACGAAGTCGACGCGACCGATGCCTCGTGGAACACCGACACGGAATACGAGATGGGCAACATGGGCCACCGGCCCGGCGTCCAGGGCGGCTATTTTCCGGTCAACCCGATCGACGAGGCACAGGATCTGCGCTCTGAGATGCTGAGCACCATGAAGCGTCTGGGCATGAAGGTCGATAAACACCACCACGAGGTTGGATCGTGCCAGCACGAACTGGGCCTGATCTTTGGGTCGCTGACCCATCAGGCGGACGAGCTGCAAAAATTCAAATACGTGGTGCATAACGTGGCCCACGCCTATGGCAAATCGGCCACCTTCATGCCCAAGCCAATCGCTGGCGACAACGGGTCGGGCATGCACGTGAATATGTCGATCTGGAAAAACGGCAAGCCACTGTTTGCAGGCGATAAATACGCGGATCTGTCGAACGAGGCGCTGTATTTCATTGGCGGCATCCTTAAGCATTCCAAGGCGCTGAACGCGTTCACCAACCCCGGCACCAACAGCTATAAGCGTCTGATCCCCGGTTTTGAGGCCCCCGTTCTGCGTGCCTATTCGGCTCGCAACCGGTCGGGCTGTGTGCGCATCCCATGGTCGGAATCACCAAAAGCCAAGCGCGTCGAGGCCCGCTTTCCCGACCCAAGCGCCAACCCCTATCTGTGCTTTTCCGCGCTGCTGATGGCCGGTCTGGACGGTATCAAGAACAAGATTCATCCGGGCGAAGCGATGGACAAGAACCTTTATGATCTGCCCGCCGAGGAACTGGCCGATATCCCGACCGTCTGCGGTTCCCTGCGCGAAGCCCTGAGCGAGCTTGAGGCGAACATGGACTTTCTTCTGGCCGGTGACGTGTTCACCAAAGACCAGATCGACGGCTATATCGCCCTGAAGATGGAAGAGATCGAAACCTACGAACACACGCCCCACCCGGTTGAATACCAGATGTATTACAGCTGCTAAGGCACACGGGCGGATTTGCCTGACCTGCGAAATGAACAAGGGCGTCCCATACCGGGGTGCCCTTGTTCGTTTCATCCGTGAACGGCGTGGTGCAGGTAAACACCTCGGCTCTGTTGTCGGTTTGTAGCATCACGATTGTGTTATCGGCGGTGCCAACCCGCCCGGTTTACCGGGCAATTCGCCCACCATGTTCGACCATACAGCCGGGGTATACCCCCAGATCGGTGACACCCTTATTTTCAGGTTTCCGCTGCGTATCGATGTGCATTCTTATCGAGTTATACCAAAAGGAAAGCGGCAATCCTGCGCCGTCGCACGGGCACAGCCACCAACGCCAAATGGCCATTTTCGCCACCCCGCACGCAACCCGTTTCAGGAAACCCTTATCAACGCATCCGCAAGCTACATACAACATTACACAACCATACCGCGACTATTTACGCCGCCAGTCAAAGCCATATATAGTAACTTCTGAATCCGGACTTATCATTTTAGATTGAAAGGCCCGAAATACATGTCCCGCCTATTCGTTCCGATGACCAAAGCAACCGGGTTTGGCCAGTTGCCGGTTCTGCTGGAAAGCAGGGCGGGGTCCAATGCCACGCAACAGGCATTTAAAAGGGCCGCCCTGTCGCTTGATACCATTGAGTTCCCAAATACACGCATACCCGTCGCATCAATGCGCGAGTTATTCGAGGTTTCGGCCCGGGCAGCGGGTGATCGGTGTTTCGGACTGTCGGTCGGCACAGACATGACCCATACCACATACGGCCTCTGGATAGATTACTGCGCCCAGGCCCCGACCCTTGCAGAGGGGTTGCGCCGGACGGTGAACTGCATAGCCTTTCATCAATCCGGCGGCTATCTCACATTCGAGGACAGCACGCCGGTTGCCTTCTGGCACTATTGCCCGCCGCCCAACCTCAAAGCCCGCCCCATTCAGCACGCCGATCACCTGATCGTCCCAATGATCCGCTTTGTGCAGGCCTATCTTGGTCCTGACTGGCAACCAGAGTGGGTCGATGTGAACTATCCGCGTGATACCCAGGCGCATCAGATGGAACAACAACTGGCCCTGCCCGTCCGCTTTGGAACCCGGCGCACCGGGCTGGCAATCCGCCACAATCACCTGCACCGCGCAACCCGGCCCACCCCCTGTGCCCGGCGGACCGTGACCTATGGCGATGTTTGCGCACAAGAAACCCGACCGCCATTCAACGAACCGCTTACGTCTGTCTTTTCGACCATAACCCTGCGCCTGCTTGACGGGCAGACCGACATCGAAGGGGCCGCCTGCGACATCGGGGTCGGCGTTCAGACCCTGCAACGCAACCTGCGCCGCCAAGGCGTGGATTACCGCGACCTTCTGAACCGGGCCAAGCGCCTGAGGGCACAGGCGTTGCTGGCCAATACATCCTTGCCGGTGATCGACATCGCCCTATCACTTGGCTATTGCGACCACGCCAATTTCTCGCGGGCTTTCAAGCGGATGACCGGCATTTCTCCGGCCACCTATCGCACGATGCAGGATCAGCAACAGTCAAAGCCCCCGCATTAAGGTCACCCTGAATAACCGCCATGGTTTGAAAAAATGACAGCCCCCGCCCGGGTGGGGGCCTGCGTTACAATTGCCAAGCCTACCATGGCACGAAAAACATATTACAGATCAATTGGATGCACCGTCGCAAAAGCCCCCGCCGTGGGGCGGGCGGGGGCTGGCATTTTTTCAAAATGCCCAAACATGGACCGTTCGCAACGGCCTTTTGATATGCGGCTTTTGCTTTGGATTTTGCCCGCAACAGGTTAGCGTCCCTGTATTAAATG
>DAOUPC010000003.1 GCA_030626365.1 Paracoccaceae bacterium | reverse complement strand
TTTTGACGTTCGACATAAGCCACCAGAAAGATCGAAATCTCGTACAGACCATAGACCACGACAAACAGGATCAACTGGGTCGTCACATCAGGTGGCGTCACCAGTGCAGCCACCAGCAAAATCCCCACAACCGCGTATTTGCGCGTTGCCCGCAGCCCCCGTGAACTGGCCAATCCGGCCTTGCCCATCAGCGTCAGAAGTACCGGCAACTGAAAGCACAGGCCAAAGGCGATGATCATTTTCAGCGTGATATCAAGGGATTCATTGACCTTGCCGTTAAAGACAATGTCGATGCCGCGCTCTCTGAGTTCCGGCCCGCTGTCCTCTCCGGCCATCATTGCCGCCATGAAGGACGGCAAATCGGCAAAGCCCAGGAAAAAGGTCATCGCCAGCGGTACGACCACCAGATGTGCAAAAGCTGCCCCCATCAGGAACAACACCGGCGAGGCAACCAGAAACGGCAGAAACGCACCGCGTTCATTGCGATAAAGGCCGGGGGCGACAAAGCGCCAAAGCTGATAACCGATCACCGGAAACGCCAGCGCAAATCCACCCACCATAGAGATACGGATCAGGGTGAAAAAGTATTCCTGCGGCGCGGTATACTGCATCACCGGGTTGGCGTTGCCCAGATTTCGCATGGTGTTTTCAATCGGCACCAGCAGGAAATCAAGGACCAGACTGCCGAACGAAAAGCAGATGATCATGCCCACCACAAACGCCATGACCGAACGGATCAGCCGCGTGCGCAACTCTGCCAGATGCTCGATCAGCGGGGCCGAGCTGTCTTCGATCTCGTTTGCCTCACTCATGATTTACTTTCTGCCTCAGTGGCCGGGCCAGTATCGGGGCCAGTATCGGCATCGGTATCTGGGGCAACCTCTTGGGCTGCGGTCACGGCGGCTTCGGCCTCTTCGGCCTTGGCCATCGCCTCTTTCGCCTCACGGGCTTTGCGTTCCGCGGCGGCGCGGGCGGTCGAGGCTTGTATCTTGCGGGCATTCTCGGCCCGCTCGGCTGACAGTTTGCCAGTCTCGGTGCCAGCCCCGAACTTGGTCGGATCAACGGCTGATGTCAGGTCCTTCGTGGCATCCTTGATCCCGTCCATCGCGCTGCCAACCGGGTTGCTTGCCGCCTTCAGCCCCTTGGCCATGTCCTTGATGCCGGTATCATCCGCCGCATCATTCATTGCCCGGCTGAAATCGCGGGCCATGCCCTTGGCCTTGCCCACATAGCGCCCGACATTGCGGAACAGCCCCGGCAAATCCTTAGGCCCCACGACGATCAGCGCCACGGTTCCCACCACCAACATTTCGCTCATACCCAGATCGAACATAGGCGTTTATGCCTTGTCTTTATCGGTCTCAGCTTCGGGCGTGATGTCCTTGGCTGCCTCGGCTACCTCGGCCGCATCTTCTGCGTCCAACTCTTTTTGGCCATCATTGATGCCCTTCTTGAACGAAGTGATGCCTTTGCCCACCTCCCCCATGAGCGAACTGATCTTGCCGCGCCCAAACAGCACCAGCACCACAACAGCAATCAGCAGCAGGCCCGGAAGGCCGATATTGTTAAACATGTCATTCTCCTTGATATCGCAACGCAGGCTCGGCCCCGCGCCCTAAAAGTCGCGCCTGTTCTACGCAGACCTGCCGGGCAGGGAAAGCGGTAAACCCAGCCCCCGGGGCGATTTCTCACAACAAATCTTTCCCCGGTTGACCAACCCGTCCACTCCTGACAATCTAGTGTCAGTTGCATTCCGCCAAAGGTCCCCATGCCCCGTACCGACCGCCTGTTCGACATCATCAACATCCTGCGTGACGGCAACCTGCACCGCGCACAGGACATCGCCACCCGGCTTTCGGTGTCGGTGCGTACGATCTATCGTGACATGGACACGCTTGTGGCCTCCGGCGTGCCGGTTCAGGGCGCGCGCGGCGTGGGATACATGGCAACCAAGGCAATCACCCTGCCACCACTGACCCTGACCCAGGCCGAGGTTGAAGCCCTGAACCTTGGCATGGCCATCGTCGCCGAGGCCACCGACCCGGACCTGAAATCAGCCGCCCTGTCACTTGCCGACAAAATCGACGCGGCCCTGCCAACCCAGGCCATCGCCAGGGCAGACGCCTGGAAATTCGCCACCTACCCCTTTGCCAACGCCGCGCGTGGACTGGCACATATGGCCACCCTGCGCACCGCCATCAAAACCCGCCAGAAACTGCGCCTGTCCTATCGGCGCACCGACAACACCCTGACCCAGCGCACCGTGCGCCCTTTGCATATGGAATACTGGGGCCGCGTGTGGACCCTGACCGCCTGGTGCGAATCCCGCGCAAATTTCCGCGCCTTGCGCATTGACCTGATCGAACAGGCCACCCCCCTGCCCGAACTTTTCGTCGACGAACCCGGAAAATGCCTGTCAGATTACACGCCACTGCAACCGGAATAAAACGCCGCCCACCTTCTTCTTGTGCAAAATACTCGCGCCGCAGGCATGGCGCAAAGCGCCATACTCAGGGCACCACACTCAGGCAGGATACACAAAACACCGGTCGCGCCGCACGGTCAGCCACATCGCCCGCCCCGCTTCCGGCAAAAACACATTCGGCACCGTCGCCTTCAGAACCGACCCGTCGTGATCCATGCGAAACTCGATCAGGCTCTCGTGCCCCAAAAACCGGGCCCTCTCGACCATACCCCGTGCCGCGACCCCCTCGCTTGACGTCGGTAACGGCCCGCTGCCGTGACGGTCAAAATCCAGCCGCACATGCTGGGGCCTGAACACAATGTCCACATCCGTGCCATCGGCCACACCGGGGGCCAGAAACTGACCAAACGGTGTTTGTGCCAGCGCCCCGTTCACCTGCGCCTTCAACACATTGGTATCACTAAAAAATGCCACCGCCGCCCGATCAACGGGCCGTGTATACACGTTATACGGCGCACCCTGCTGCACGATCCGCCCGCCCCGCATCAGCGCAATCTCATCGGCCATGCGCATCGCCTCTTCCGGCTCGTGCGTGACCAGCAGAACCGCAGCATCCTCTTCCTTGAGCAGGCTCAGCGTCTCATCGCGAATGCCATCCCTCAACCGGTTATCCAACCCCGAAAACGGCTCGTCCATCAGCATGATACGTGGCCTTGGTGCCAGCGCGCGCGCCAGCGCCACCCGCTGCTGCTCGCCCCCCGACAACTGATGCGGATACCCGTCAATAAAGCGCATCAGATCGACCCGCTCCAGCAACTCGACCACCCTTGCGCGCTTGACCTCTTTCGGCCCTTTCAGACCAAAGGCCACGTTATCGGCAACACTCAGATGCGGAAACAGGGCGAAATCCTGAAACATCAGCCCGATCTCTCTGCGCTCGGGCGGCACCCGATAATCGGTGTCACAGATCAGCCGGCCATCGACATAAATCTCGCCACTGTCCTGCATGTCGACCCCGGCAATGATCCTCAGGGTGGTCGACTTGCCACAGCCAGACGGCCCCAGCAAACAGGTCACCTGCCCGGCGCGGATCGATAAGGACACGTCATCCACCACCGCCCGCCCCTCATAGCGCCGCACTAGATGGCGGATCTCAAGCCGGGGGGGCGATATGGACGCTGCTTGGGTCTTTGCCGGATCTTGGCGCAATTTTCAGGCCCTTCTGCCATTTCCCGATAAAAATCATCGGTCTTTTGCGCAGATACCAACCCTGCCCATCACGCGCAAGTATTCAGCAGCACGATGCCCCTGCTTCATCAAGACCACGAAACGGGCTGTCCCCGCCGCAACCGGGGAAAATACCGTTATGCGTGGCAAAGTCACCGATAAATTCAAAATGCCGGGCAAAGCGGGTTTGGTTCAGCATCCTCCAGGTATTGCCGCACACCTCTGCCCGCTCACCGGTCTTGAACAGATGATGATCGTCCAGTTCAAACTCATCCGGCGCATGCGGGACGCTCCCCTTATAGATCACCGCCTGGCCGTAATCTTCGCAACCAGCCTCCAACCCATCCAGCCTGAACAACCGATACGTGGCCGAAAGAAAACTCATCGGGGCGATCCTCGCCTCCAACTCCGGGTTGTCGATCGTCAAACGACGCCGGGTAACCTGCCTTGGGTCGCCAAACCCCGCCCCCTTCGCCAGCCCCAGAAAATCATTCCAGTACAACGCCCCCGACAGACACTCGCCATAAAGCACTTCGTCTTTCGCCAAGGCCTCCGGAACCCTCCGGTCTGCATAAACATCCGAAAAATACATCTCACCGCCGTCTTTCAGCAAACGATGCGCGCCCCGCAGAACCGCCGCCTTGTCGGTGGCCAGGTTCAGCACACAGTTCGACACGATGATGTCAAAACTTCCCGGTTCCAGATCCAGTTCATCCAAACGCTCGATGAACCCGTGATGAAACGCAACATTCGATGCGCCGTGACCAAAGGCCTGCGCATGAAAACCCTGATGCGCCCGCGCCACATCCAATTGCTCGGTCGTCATGTCGACCCCAACAACCTGCCCCCCTTCTCCCACCATTCCCGAAAGCGCATAAACATCCCGCCCCGCACCACAGCCCAGATCCAGAATGCGCATGCCCTGCAAATCCAGCGGCGCAATCAACCCGCACCCGTAATATTTGGCCAGAACCTCATCATGCAGCTTGGACAAAACATCCCTGACATAGGCCGGCACATCGTCGGGCATACAACAGGCATTGGTCTGCAAATCCGCGCTGCTCTGCAACACCTCTCCGTAATAGGCCTGCACATTTTCCTGCACATTCTGATGGGTCATCGTCTTTCCTCATGCTGCTCGAAACCCCACAGGGGTATCGAGCCACAGCCACCACCGCAATGCCCACCTGCCACCCATCACCGAACCGTGAAAACCCCGCCTGCCCTTCTTCTGTTCTGAAATATCCCGGGGCTTGGGGTGGAACCCCAATCGGTCCACCGAACTGGCCCTGCACCGATCCTGCACACAAAAAGGCGCGCCACATGACGCGCCTTTTCCATAATACCTGACCCCGCGAACCTGATCCCCGGCAGCCCGCGACCCATCACATGGTAAGGTTGGTTCCCCCACCATCCAGCAACAGGTTCTGCCCAACAATATACCCCGCATGACGCGAACACAAAAACGCGCACGCCGCGCCGAATTCCTCGATCGTTCCATAGCGCCCGACAGGAATTGTCGCCGCCCTCTGGGCCTTGGCCTCTTCCATCGAAATGCCCTGTGCGTCAGACACTCCCTTGTCCAGCGACACCGCCCGGTCCGTGGCATGCAGCCCCGGCAACAGGTTGTTGATCGTCACCCCGGACCCGGCCACCTGACGTGACGTGCCGGCCACATAGCCGGTCAGCCCGGTCCGGGCCGCCCCCGACAGACCCAGCACCGCAATCGGGGCGCGAACCGACTGGCTGGTGATGTTAACCACCCTTCCCCAGCCCCGGTCCATCATCCCCGGCATCAGTCCGGTCATCAGCGCAATCGGGGCCAGCATGTTGGCATCCAGCGCCGTTATGAAATCCTCGCGGCCCCAGTCAGACCACATCCCCGGTGGCGGGCCACCCGCATTGTTGACCAGAATATCCACATCCCCGGCAACCTCCAGCAACCTGGCCTGCCCCTCTTGGGTGGCCACATCGCCAACCACCGTAACCACATCAACACCGTATCTGGTGCGAATTTCCTCGGCACTGGCCTCAAGCACCTCGCCCCCGCGTGCGTTCATCACCAAATGAACCCCCGCCTCGGCCAGCGCCATGGCGCACCCCTTGCCCAATCCCTTTGAACTGGCGCACACCAGCGCCCGCTTGCCGGCTATTCCTAAATCCATCCCTGAACCTCTCTGAAGGTGATGCGTTGAGCCCGAATTAACACCCGATACGCCAATAATGCCAGCGATTCACCGGTGAATTGTCCCAGATGTGCCATAATCTGGCGTTAATTCCATGTTTTCATAGGACAAAAGAAGCCCCAGGTTGATAGCATAAAACAGATCGGATCGAGCCGTGAACACCATGAACAGCCCCGTCCAGAATATACCCGTCTACCT
The DNA here is from genome assembly GCA_030626365.1 of Paracoccaceae bacterium. GTDB lineage: Bacteria > Pseudomonadota > Alphaproteobacteria > Rhodobacterales > Rhodobacteraceae > NVQY01. The sequence continues at coordinate 16,810 of DAOUPC010000003.1, read as the reverse complement.
TGCCGACATGTTTCGTGTCGGGTTTGGCGCGAACCTTGGCGATGCCATTTCCCAGATGGACGACCTGGTGGCGGACGATGTCTATTGCCTGACCCCCGGTGCCACGCGTCAGCGCCTTGCCCTGCGTGCCGGTGCGGACGGTGCCTTTTGCGTCGCACACGGGACCGAACTGGGCATCCCCGGCGGCGCCCTGCATCTGGATTGCGTGGTGCAACTGATGTCCCCGGACGGGCAGATCACCGATGCGCTGATCCTTGTCGAACTGGCCCCCCAAGGCCATATCAGCACCACTTATCTGCTGCCACTGGCCCCGCTACAGGTCAAAACCGACTATACACTGGTCAGCATGGACCGTGCGGGTGCCTTGCGCAAATTTGCCCAGGTAGCGTGTGTTTCATTCACCCGTGGCACGCATATCACGCTGGCCTCCGGTGCCCAGAAACCGATCGAGGATCTGCAGGTCGGTGATAAGGTCCTGACCCGTGATGACGGGGTGCAGGCGGTGCGCTGGATCGGCCAGTCCACCGTGCGCGCCATCGGTGATTTTGCCCCGATCGTCATCACCGCCGGAACCCTGAACAATACCGGCGATCTGATGGTCAGCCCCGATCACCGCCTGTTCGTCTATCAGCGTTCTGATCAGATCGGCGCAGGCCAGCCCGAATTGCTGGTCAAGGCGCGCCATCTGGTCAATGGCGACACGGTTTATGTGCAGAACGGCGGGTTTGTCGAATATTATCAGATCCTGTTTGATGCCCACCACATCATCTATGCCGAAGGCATCGCCGCCGAATCGATGCTGATCAACCCGCGCACCCGCCCGGCCCTGCCCCAGGAACTGCTGGACAAACTTGGCACGATCCTGCCAGGGCACGGACGTGGTGACATGCATGGGCTGGACGTACAGAAAACCCTGCTTGATCGCCCTGATGCCATCGACCTGCTGCGCCGCGCCTCACTGCGCTGAAATCCCGCAATTGGCCCGCAATTGGAAGGTGGGCTCAGACCGCCCCGCCGATTTCATCCCCGACCGCGGACAACACCTTTATGAACGCCCGGGCCGCAGGCGACAGCCCGCCCGAGCGGCGAAACGACACGCCCACCGGCCCGGCCCCCACCGGCACCACCCAGTCCAGCCGCGCAAACGCGCCGCCGGCAATGTCCCCGGCCGCCACATGCACAGGCAGCACCGCAATGATATCCGACGCCGCGACCAACGCCCGGTTGGTCAGGTAAGACACGGATTCAACCACCCGTTTGGGCGCAAGATCGGGTCTGGACACGAAGTGCTGATCCAACTGCCGACGCAGCGTGGTCTCGGGCGGGGGCAGTATCCAGCCAAAACCGGCCATGTCCTCTAACCCGACGCCGATCTGCCCGGCCAACGGATGCCCGGCCCGGACCACCGCAACAATCCGTTCATCATACAACTTTAGCTGGTCCACATCGCTGCGATGGCGATGCGTTGGCAACCGACCCACCACCAGATCCAGCTCGCCAGTGCGCAACCCCGGCATCAACACCTCATTGGTGCCCTCGACCACCTTGATCACCAGATCGGGCCGCTCTTTCAGAACCGTGCCGATGGCCATCGGCAACAGCCGCGCCGAGGCCGCCAAAAGTGTGCCCACCACCACCCGGCCTGCGGTGCCCTCGGCCAGATCGTCCAGTTCCTGCGCGGCATGGGTGATCTGGGCGAACACCAGCTTTCCATGCCGGATAAGCGATTCTCCGTATACCGTCGCCACCACCCCGCGATTGGTCCGGGTGAACAACTGCACCTCAAAATCGGCCTCAAGATCCTTGATCATCTTGGTCGCCGCAGGTTGGCTCAGGTTCAGTTCCCGGGCCGCGTGCAGGATGCTGCCGTGGTGTGCCACCGCCACCAGCAGCCGCAACTGTTTCAGCTTAAGCCGGGTCAAAACCCGCTCAACTATACGGGCCGGTTTGCGGTTCATGCCAGCACCACGGGGGCGGCCCGGTTGCGGATCGCGCGCAATACCGACATCGCGGTCAGCGCCGAGGATTTTGGATTGTCCACCAACCCCTTGCCGGCAATGGTAAAGGTAAAATCACCAAAATCCCCGCGCGCCGTGACCTCGTGAATATTGCGGGTAATGGTGGGATCGGCGATCAGCCGGGCCTGCGTGGCGTCAAACCCCAGCCCGGCCAGCGCCACGCTGGCCGCCACATTGGCATTTTTTGGGTATAACAGCGCGCATTCCCTTGCGCTGCCCTCAAAATGGGTCGCCGGTTCGCTTAGCGCCGACAAATCCAGCCGCGCACCGGCGGGCGACCCAACCCAGCCCGCAGGCGGTTTGCGCCCGGTATAATGCACCTCTTGCAACGCGCCTGGCGCGCCCGCCGCCGCCGCCGACAGCGCATCCAGCGCACCAATCGCCCCCGACGCAAGGTACAACCGCACCCCCCCGGCCAGGGCCGCGCCCGTCAGCGCAGTCTGCAACCCCCTATCCGCCAGCGCCCCGATAGATACGGTAATCAGCGGCAGTCCCGCCGCCAGGGTCGCCGCGCCATGCGCCCGCAACCCCCCGTGCCCGGCGCAAGCAACCACCACATCCAGCCCATCCGGTAACGCATCAATACCAGTGACCACCGGCACCCCTGCAAACATGTCTTGCGCCGCAGCCTCGCGGCCCGGTCGGGCAATCACCGCGCCGATTTCGAAATCATCCCCCCGCTGGTCCGCCAGATAGCGCGCCACCGCGCCGTACCCAATCACCGCAATCCGTTGCATCCTGCCCCCTTCTGGGTATGCCAAATATTGATAGCAAAATCATTCAGTTCCAATTGCGCTTATATCAGCCCCGTGTTCAACCGTCTTTACCCGATACGAGGACCCCATACTTTGACGCGCCACGCCCCCCCCCACATCGGCCGCGACCTGCCCCGGCGGGAAAACCCCGCCCGGTTGCGTGGTGACGGGCTGTTTACCGCTGATGTCGCGCTAAAAGACCCGCTGATCCTGCATATCCTGCGCAGCCCCTTGGCCGTTGCCCGTTTTGACGCGCCCGATACCGGCGCTGCCCTTGATTGCGCCGGGGTTCACGCGGTGCATCTTGGCGCGGATATGGCGGGGCTGGGCAGCCTGTCGGTCAACCCGGTCCTGCCAATGGCCCACCAGCCCGATTTCCCCCTGCTGGCACAGGATCACGTGCAGGCCATCGGCCAGCCGGTCGCCGCCATTCTGGCCACCACCCCCGAGGCGGGTGCCGACGCCGCCGAGTTGATCGATATCGACTATGACGACACCCCCGGCACAGAGGAACCGGGGAAAACAGACGCGACAACCGTTGCCCAAAACCACTGGAAATCCGGGGACACGGGAAAAGCATTTTCAGAGGCCGCGCATGTAGTCACCGCCGCGCTGAACCACCCGGTTCTGGCCCCATCCCCGCTGGAACCGCGCGCAATTTCAGTGCAATACCATGATGATACCGGAAACCTGACCATCTGGCATTCCACCCAGACCCCACACCGAAGCCGGGGCGCACTGGCCGAAATACTGGGCATCGATGCCCGGCGGTTGCGCGTCATCGCGCCAGATGTCGGCGGGGCGTTCGGCATGAAAGGGTCGATCTATCCCGAAGAGGTCATAACCGTATGGGCCGCCCTGCATCACCGGCGCAATACCCGCTGGACCGCCACCCGGTCCGAAGAGTTTCTGTCGGCAACCCACGGGCGCGGACTGCGCAGCAAGGGGCGGCTGGCGCTGGACGGCGATGGCCGGTTTCTGGCCCTTGAGGCACAGATCGAGGCCCCGCTGGGATACTGGCTGAGCAACAGCGCGCTGATCCCCGCCTGGAACGCCGCGCGGATATTGCCGGGGGGCTATGACATCGCCGCTGTCGATATTTCGACCACCGCGCGCCTGACCCCGCGTCCACCCATGGGTATCTATCGCGGGGCTGGCCACCCCGAGGCCAACGCGCTGATGGAACGACTGGCCGAAAAAGCCGCGCGTGCGACCGGCCTTGACCCGCTTGAGATACGCGCGCGCAACCTGTTGCGGGCCGATCAACTGCCGCATGACACCGCGACCGGCAACCGGCTGGACAGTGGCGATTATGCCAGCGCACTGGCGCTGTTGCGCGCTGATGGCAGGTACGACGATGCCCTTGCGCGCCGTGATGCGCGCCGGCAGGCAGGCGAATTGGCCGGGGTCGGCATCGGGTTTTATGTGGAGCCATCGGGCGAGGGCTGGGCAAGTGCGCGCCTGACTTTAGGCGAAACCTGGGCCGAAATCGCCAGCGGGTCCAGTTCGCAAGGCCAATCGCGTGCCACCGCCTTTGCCCAGATCGCGGCGGATGCGCTGGATCTGCCCCTGTCTGCGATCGCGGTTCGCTGTGGCGACACCGGCACCTGCCCCGAAGGCATCGGCGCGCTGGCCAGCCGATCAACACCCATAGGCGGCAGCGCGGTTCTGGCCGCCTGTCGCGCCGCCATGGCCCGGCGCACGGCAGGTGAAACCGGGGATATCACGGTCGACATCCGATACGAAAATGATGGACAGGCATGGGGTTACGGGGTTTTCATGGCCGAACTTGGGGTGGATGCGGACACCGGCACCATCACCCCGACCCGGCTAAGTTGCATTGACGACACCGGCACCATCATCAACCCCGGACTGGTCAGGGACCAGATTACCGGCGGCATGGCGCAGGGACTGGGCGAGGCCCTGATGGAACAACTGATCTTTGACGAAGACGGCCAGCTTTTGACCGGCAGCCTGATGGATTATGCCCTGCCGCGTGCCACCGACATACCGCCCCTGCACATACGGTCGCTGCAAACCCCGTCGCCGTTTAACATTCTCGGGGCCAAGGGCGTGGGCGAGGCCGGAACCATCGGGGCCCCCATCGCCATTCTTAACGCCGCCCTGGATGCCCTTGCCCCCCTTGGCGTGCATGATCTGACCATGCCCCTGACCCCCTTCCGGGTCTGGCAGGCCATTAATGACACTAATCAGGATAGCCAAACATGAAATACTCTAAACTGGATGCCAAGGACCATGCCCGCGAACACATGCGTGGCATCTGGGCCGCGGCGCTGAACCCGTTCAATCAGGATTTCACCTTTAACGAGACAGGGTTGCGCGCAAATATTCGCCACTGGGTCGACGATCTGGCCATTCAGGGCCTGTTCATCGCCGGCAAACAGGGCGAATTTTTCGCAATGTCGCTGGATGAACGCAAACGCAACTTTGAAATCACCGTCGAAGAATGCGACGGGCGCGCCGGCACCATCATGTCTGCCTCGGATCAGAATTTTGACACGGTGCTGGAACTGGCGTTGCACGCACAAAATTGCGGGGCCGATTACGTGGTGGTCCACGCGCCAATCCTGCATTTTGTGACCGATCAGGACGATACAGTTTACAACTATTACAAGGCCTTATGCGACCGTCTGGACATTGGCATCGCCATGTGGAGCCACCCTGACAGCGGCTATCTTATGCGCCCGGAATTGTGCGCGCGCATTGCCGAACTGCCCAATATCGTGGCGATCAAATACTCGGTCCCGCGCGAAATGTATGTGCGTCTGACCCATATGGTTGGCGACAAAATCCACGTTTCTACCGCCGCCGAAGGCGAATGGCTGGACAATATCATCGAACTGGACTGGAAACTGTACCTCTGTTCGTCGCCGCCCTATCAGATCCAAAGCAAAGTGGATCAGCGAATGAACGAATACACCCGGCTGGCGTTTGCAGGAAAGTTCGACGAGGCCCGCGCGGTCAGTGCCAGCCTGCAACCGGTGCGCGACGCGTTTCGCGATTCAAAACCCGGCGGCAAACCACAGGCGCATGGCAAATACTGGCAAGAGCTGTTGGGCCAGACCGGCGGCCCGGTGCGCCCGCCGCTGTTGCAGTTAACGGATGCGGAAAAGGCCGATATACGGCGCGCCTTTGACGGGTGCGGATTGCAGGTCTGAAAGGAACGGCGCGTGGGTGCCCCCCACGCGCCGCCCTGTCCCCTAAGGGTCCTGGCCCTAAGGGATTAACATGCCCTTGCGGTTGAATTTCGCGCTGTCGGTGGTCAGGTCGTCATAGGTGATTTCGACCTCGATCATGGCAATCGCGTTCAGGGGGAATTCACGGTAAGGCAACCCGTCACTGTCCAGAATTGCCGCCGGCGAAGGCTGGTCCAGATGGCAATCAGGCAGCGGCCACGCCTCTGGATCATTACCGTTTATCCCAACACGCATTTCCAGCAATCCACAGCGCCATGACCACAGATGTGTGACGTACAACAGGTCCTTGCCGTCAAATTCACGCACCAGAATCCAGTTCGTGCGGGTGGCGTTCAGGATCGGTTTGACCTCGGTCGCGGTGGTAAAGCGGCCGGTTGGCGTTTGTGGTTCGCCCACCAATCCGGGTTTGGCGGCCGGGGCCAGAAACGCCGGCGCGGCGGCAACTTGGGCGGCAACCTGACCTGTCGCGGGGGCCAGAAACGCCGGGGCCGCAGCAGGCTTGGCAGCAGGTTCAGCAGATGGGGCCGGGGCAAGAAAGCTCGGGGGTGCCACCGCCGCCTGTTCACTACTTGGGGCCGGGGCCAAAAAGGTCGGAAGCGCCGCCGAACCGTCGCTCTGGGCCGATGCGACGGGCATATCACCGGCACCCGCATTTACCGCCACCGCCAGCATCAGGAAAAACACATCAAACATCAATAAACCTCCACCGGGCCGGTCACATCGCCGCCCAAAACAAAATCTATGCATTTGCGGGGTTTTGGGATCACAATTGCCCCCCTATAGTACCCGCAAAAGCAGCGCCGCAGCAAAAACCAGCGTCTGGAAACACTATGGCAAAAAAACAGGCGTCGCGCCAAGCGTTCAATATCATGATTGTCGGCCAATCCGGGCGATTGCAATACGAGGCGTTGTTGTTTGCCGCCTCTTTGCGCCATTCGTCCCCCGGTTTTGACGGGCGGTTGTTTGTCGCCATGCCCCAGCCCGGCCCCCTTTGGGACAAAGACCCGACAATCAAGGATCGGGATATTCTGGATGGTCTTAACCGGCTTGGGGCCGAGATTTTACCGTTTGAAAGCAAGGTGTTCGGAAAAACCTACCCCTATGGCAACAAGATCGAGGCCCTGATGGCCCTGCCCGAGGACGAGCCATTTGTGTTCTTTGACACCGATACGCTGATCACTGGTGAACTGATGAGCGTTCCGTTTGATTTCACCCGTCCGGGTGCGTCGCTGCGCCGCGAGGGCACCTGGCCGGAACCGACGCTTTATGGTCCGGGGCACACCGGAATCTGGAAATCGCTGTATGACCGGTTTGGGCTGGATTTTGCATCTTCGCTGGATCAAAGCCAGCCGGACGAATACTGGCAACGCTATCTTTATTTCAACGCGGGCTTTTTCTTTTACACCTGCCCACGCCGGTTTGGCGCGCGGTTCCTTGAATATGCCCTTTCGATCCGCGACAACCCGCCGCGCGAACTGACCTGTCAAAGCCTTGATCCATGGCTTGACCAGGTTGCCCTGCCGCTGGTGATCCATTCGCTTGGCGGGGGGCGCGATGCCCTGCCGGATGGCCTGATTGACGGGGCGATCAGTTGCCATTACCGGCATTTCCCGCTGCTTTATGCCCGCGAGGCGGATCACGTGATTGACGTCCTGGAAACGGTGAGCGCCCCCAACAAGATCAAGAAGGTGCTAAAGGGGTACGAACCGATCAAACGCATGGTATTTCAGGGCCGGGGCGAAAAGGTGCGCGCGCTGTTTGATCAGGATCACCTGCCAAGGCGCGAACAGGCCATTCGCAACCGCATAAAATCAAACGGTTTCTGGATGCGTTAACGCCGCCCATCCCCCTGCCCTGTTGTGCCTTGCGCGCCAATCCCTTAATTCTCGTTTAACTTTGTGAAAACCATTTAACCCAAGGGAGATTACCCCATGACCGATGGCCCATCTTACGGCTTTGACACGTTGCAGATCCACGCCGGTGCCCGGCCCGATCCGGCCACAGGCGCGCGCCAGACGCCGATCTATCAAACCACGGCCTATGTGTTTCGCGACGCAGATCACGCCGCCGCCCTGTTCAACCTGCAAGAGGTGGGTTTTATCTATTCGCGCCTGACCAACCCGACGGTTGCGGTGTTGCAGGAACGCATTGCCACGCTTGAAGGCGGGGCCGGCGCGGTTTGCTGTTCGTCCGGACATGCCGCACAGATCATGGCGCTGTTCCCGCTGATGCAACCGGGGTGCAACATTGTCGCCTCGACCCGCCTTTACGGTGGGACGATCACCCAGTTCGCCCAGACCATCAAGCGGTTCGGCTGGTCCGCCACCTTTGTGGATACCGATGATCTGGACGCCGTGGCGGGCGCCATCGACGACAACACCCGCGCCGTATTTTGCGAATCGATCTGTAATCCCGGCGGCTATGTCACCGACATCCGCGCCCTTGCCGACATCACCGAGGCGGCCCAGATTCCGTTGATTGTTGATAACACCGCGGCCACGCCCTATCTGTGCCGCCCGTTTGAACATGGCGCGTCGCTGGTGGTGCATTCGACCACCAAATACCTGACCGGCAATGGTACCGTCACCGGCGGTTGTGTGGTGGATTCGGGTACATTCGACTGGTCCGCCACGGACAAATTTCCGTCGCTCAGCCAGCCGGAACCGGCCTATCACGGGCTGAAGTTTCACGAAACATTCGGCCCGCTGGCCTTTACCTTTCACGGCATTGCCATCGGCCTGCGTGATCTGGGCATGACCATGAACCCACAGGCCGCACATTACACGCTGATGGGCACCGAAACCCTGTCCCTGCGGATGCAGCGCCACGTGGAAAACGCCGAGAAACTGGCCGCGTGGCTAGAGGCAGACGACCGGGTGGATTATGTCACCTATGCCGGCCTGCCATCCTCGCCTTATTACGAACGCGCCAAGGCGCAGTATCCCAAGGGTGCCGGCGGGTTGTTCACGTTTGCCGTCAAAGGCGGGTATGATGCTTGTGTGAAACTGGTCAACGCGCTTGAGATTTTCAGCCATGTGGCCAACCTGGGGGATGCGCGTTCACTGATCATCCACGCGGCATCGACCACGCACCGCCAACTGACCCCCGAACAGCAAGAGGCCGCCGGGGCCGGGCCAAATGTGGTGCGCCTGTCGGTCGGAATTGAAAACATCGAAGACCTGATTGGCGATCTGGATCAGGCGCTGGCACAGGCCTGTAGCTGACTTAAGGACGCCCTGAAAACCAGCTTGGTTTGAAACAATACCCCCCCCTGCCCACGGCGGGGGGGGGATCAAAACAGTATCAACCGGGCCGCAGTGATCAGCACGGCCAGCCGGATCAGGATCTTGAACAGGCGCAGATTGATATACCCCAGCACTTTATAGCCCAGCACCGCGCCAATCAGTATGACCGGCAGGTACACCAGATTCAGCGTCAGGGACTGGGGTGTGACAAGCCCAAGATGCGCCGCCAAGGGCAGCTTGACGATGTTGATCACCAGAAAGAACCAGCTGCGGGTGCCCACGAACTCGGTCTTGGTCAGCCCCATTTGCAGCAGGTAAACACCAAACACCGGCCCCGCAGCATTGGCCACCATTGACGCGGCCCCCGCCAGCGCGCCGGTGATGCCCGTCATGACCGGCCCACGGACGTAACGTTTGACCGTTTCCGACAGGGCCAGATCAAGAATAAGCATCGCCAGGATTGTCCCGCCAATGATTTTTTCAAAGTTGAAATCCGGGGCAAGACGCAAAGCGAAATATCCCAGCGCCAGCCCCACGGCGACATGCGGGACAAGTTTAAGCAATATGTGCCACTGGCAATCACGCCGGTAATACAGCACCGCCATAACGTCGGCAGCGATCAGCATTGGCAACAAAACGCCCGGCGATGCCTTGCCCGGAATGGCCAGCGCCATCAGCAGCACCGCCAGAATCCCAACGCCCCCGACCGATGTTTTGCTGAACCCGACAAGCAACGCGGCAAGGCCAACATACAAAAGCTGAAGGGTGCTCAGATCAGAAATCATTCCCGATGTTTAGAGGCCAACCCCCGGTCGCTCAAGCGTATTCCCGCCCCTAATCGATAATCGCAAACACCATCAACACCGACGCGCTGATCGTGACCTCTCCGGCGGCGACAGGCACCCCGGTTGAACGCGCATCCGCCATTTGCATCATCATTGGGCGGCCATTGCCCTGTTCGGTCATGCTCAGCACCGGACCAAGGGTCACACCGGCGGCAGAGGTCAGCAACTGCGCGCGCGCCATGGCATTGGCCACCGCCTTTTGCCTTGCCTCATCCATCAGCGGCTCTGGCTGCTGAACGGAAAAGCTCAGACCGCTGAAATCATTGGCCCCGTCACCAATCACCGCATCCATGATCCGGCCCAGTTCGCCCAGATCACGCACCCGCACCTGAACCGAATTATGGGCCACGAACCCGGCCGCTTTGGACGTGACCGAAATTGAGGAACTTCGGTTTGCCCGGATCGGGTTAAGCGACAGGCGGCTGGTTTGCATATCGCGCGCCGCAATCCCCAGAGCGGTCAGTCGCCGCAGCACCTTTTTCGTGGCCTTGGATGTGGCGGCCATTGCGGCACCTGCCTCTTTCGCCTGATGGGCAACGCCCAGGTTAATCGTGGCCATGTCCGGCACGGTGGCGACATGGCCCTCGCCCGTCACACTGATCTGGCGCTGAAATTCCCCGGCCAAAGCGGGGCCAGACGTGGTAATGGACATGAATACTGCCCAAGCGGCAGCAATGAATATACGGTTTGTCATGTGTAACCTCCTGATAATCCTGGGCAGGATGGCGTTATGGGGTAGGTACGGCAAGGGGAAGGTTGGTGTTTTCCTTTTACTCGGCGAACTCCTGCTTTAAGATTGGCGTGCGGGTGCCGTGCACCCGTCTGATTTTGCTGACCTGGACGTATTGAATGGATTTTACTGCACGATGAAACCGGGTTTTGCGCTCTCTTTGTCGGTTGACGGAATTTCCCTGTTGCAGCGTGCGGCAGGCGGTTGGCGCAGCGTCGGCAAAGTGTCGCCAGCGCAGGGTGATCTGATCGCCGGGCTGGCCGGGCTGCGGGACAAGGCCCGCGCGCTTGGCTCGGGGGAATTGCACTGTAAGGTGATCATCCCCAACGACCAGATCCGTTATATCAGTATCGACACCGGCAGCTTCAGTGGCGCGGCACGCACGGACATGGTGCGCGATGCGCTGGCGGGTGCCACGCCCTATCCGGTCGATGATCTGGCCTTTGACATATCAGAGGACGGGACCACCACCCACGTGGCCGCCGTAGCCCATGAAACCCTGGCCGAGGCCGAATCCTTTGCCGTTGAACATGGCTTCAGCCCGCTTTGCTTTGTCGCCGCCCCCGGTGATAACCCGTTCCTTGGGGAACCGTTCTTTGGCCCCTCGGCCCACATGGCCACCCTGCCCGGTGACGCCAAAGTTGAAGCTGACGGCATTGCCGTTGTGGTTATCGGCCCGGCAGAGGTGCCCAAATCCGCGCCAGACCCCGCACCAGAGCCGGAACCCGAACCGCTGCCAGAGCCGGAAACAACCCGGCACGCGGTGCCCCCTGCCCCGGAACTGCCCCTCGCCGGGTTCTCAAGCCGACGTCACAAGCCAAAAGCGCCCGAAGCAACCGCGCCAGGGTCCGCAACTGAAACTGCCGCGCCCTTGCTGGGTGGTGCAAAACGCGACCCGGACGCACCAATCAAACCCACACTGGCCGAACCCACCCCAGTTCCGGTTCTACCCCCGGTTCCGGTCTCGGTTACCGCCCCGACCCTTGATATCCCCGACGAAACCACCGGTTCCGCGTCCCGTCTGGGTAATTTTCTTAGCCGGCGCAGGAAAAGCACGCACAAAGGGCGCGCGCCGCTTGCCCGGCCAACCGCGCCCCCAACCAGTCCGCCCCCCAGCCCACCCATCGCCCCAACCGCAGTATCGCGCCCCGCCGATACCGTATCCACCGCCCCCTCTTCTGAGGACGAAACCGCCCGAATGACGGTATTTGGCGCGCGCAGTCAGGCCAAAGTAGGCGGCAAACCACGCCACCTGGGGCTGATGTTATCGGTGATCTTGCTGTTGTTTCTGGCGGCTGTCGCGGCCTGGGCATCCCTGTTTCTAGAGGATGGCGTTGCGGGCCTGTTCCGCGCATCCCCCGCCAAAACCGAATTGGCCGCCGCACCAGGCACCCCCGGTATCGGCGTCAAGGCACCCACACCGGGATTGCCGGAATTGCCCGGGGTCAGCGACGCAACCGACCCCGTTCCGCCCGCAGAAACCCCCACAACCCTGGCCCTGTTGCCGTCGGCGGGTCTGGATATATCCGGCCTGCCACCACCACGCCGCATCACCCAACCCGCACAACCGGCCCAACCCGACACACCAAACCTTTCCGGGACAGATTCGGCCGTGCTGGACGCCCTGCGCCAACCTGATCACACCGACGATCCGGCCACCGCACCACCCCCGGTTGTCGTCCCCGTCACAGCCCCCCAAGTCACCTCTGCAAACCCGAATGCCGCCAATGTTTCCGCCAGTGTTTCCGCAGATATTTCCTATGCCGTGACAGGTATCTGGCAACACGCACCACAAGTGCCCGATACGCCGTCAATCATCGGGTTGGATGACCTTTATGTCGCCTCGATCGATCGCACAGACCTGTCGCAGGACGCGGTTGCGCTGCCCACCGCCCGCTCGCTGGCCACAGATCAGCCATTTGGCATGGTCAGTTCCCCGGTGGCCGCGGGCACGGCGTTTGATCTTGATCCGCGCGGGTTGGTCGTGGCCTCGGTTGGCGGAACGCTGAATCCCGACGGGGTGATGGTGTACCTTGGGCGCCCGGCGGTGGTGCCGCCCGCTGTTCCGACCCGGTTCGCAACCACCCCCGAAACACAAAGCGCAATAACCACTCATCTGGCCGGGTTGCGCCCGCGCCAGCGCCCCAATGGCCTGGAAGAACGGTTTGAACGCAGCAATCTGGGTGGTCTGACCCGGGATGAACTAAGCGGATTGCGCCCCAAGGCCCGCCCCGAAAGCCACCAGCAAGAGGCCGACCCGGATCAGGCCCCAACCGCCCAAGCGGTTGTTTCTTCCCGCATCCCCAAATCACGGCCCGATAATTTCGCGGCCATCGTCAGCGCCGCCGTCCGCCCGGAAACCCCGGACAGTTCCGGCACTGATACAGGGTCAGGGGGGGATCAGGTCGCGGCCCGCACCGTGACGCCCAGTATCCCATCGTCGGCCTCGGTCGCGCGTCAGGCAACCATGAAGAACGAAATCAACCTGCGCCGGGTCAACCTGATCGGCGTCTATGGCACCCCGTCAAGCCGCCGCGCGCTGGTGCGTCTGCCCAGCGGGCGCTATAAAAAGGTCAAGGTCGGCGATACGGTGGATGGGGGCCGGATTGTGGCGATTGGCGACAGTGAGTTGCGCTATCAGAAAAGTGGCCGCAACCTGACCCTGAAAATCCCCAGCAGTTAGGGGCAGGAATGCGTTGCCCGGCGGGGGCTGACATTTTTTCAAACCACATGGGTTATTCAGAGGTTCCTATAACGCGCGGATCCAGCGGTGCATGACATCCGGACCAATGGCACGGGTTTCAACCAGTTCGAACCGTGGTGCGCCCTCAAGCCGGCTCAGCCCCAGTGCGCCGATGGCTGGCAACCCTTCGGCACCGATGGCCAGCCCGGCGGTAAAACCGATCAGTTCATCCACCAGATCCTCGGCCAGTAACGTCGCCGCCAGTGCCCCGCCGCCTTCGCACAACACCCGTGTCAGACCGCCACCGCCCAACTGACGCAGCACATCGCCCGCATCCAGTTGCAGACCCTTTGCCGCACAGGGCAACAGGCGCGCACCAAGACCCGCCCATGCCTCTGATCGCTCGGGCGCGGCACCGGACCCGTGACACAACCACAGCGGCACCTCTTGCGCAGAACGGGCCAATTGCCCCATCAGCGGCAAATCCAGATGGCGTGACACCACCACCCGCACCGGTTGATGCCTGACCCCCAGATCGCGGGTGGTCAGCGACGGGTCATCCGCCCGTGCGGTCCCTGCCCCGATCATCACCGCATCGTGACGCGCACGCGCGCCATGCACCGCACGCCGGGCCTGCGGGCCGGTGATCCATTTGCTTTGGCCGGTGGCGGTGGCAATCCGCCCGTCAAAGCTGTTGGCCAGTTTCAGGGTGACCAATGGGCGGCCCTGTTCGGTTTTCAGAAAGAACCCGGCGTGATCGCGGGCCGCCTGTTGCGCCAGAACCCCGGTCGTCACATCGACCCCGTTCTGACGCAGCAACGCAAAGCCCTGTCCCGCCACACGTGGATCACTGTCTTCAAGCGGGGCAACAACGCGGGCGATCCCCGCAGCCACCAATGCCTCGGCGCAGGGCGGGGTTGCGCCGTGATGCGCACAAGGTTCCAGCGAAACATAGGCGGTGGCCCCGCGCGCCAGATCGCCCGCCTGTTTCAGCGCGCGTGTCTCGCCATGCGGCCGCCCGCCCGGACCCGTCCAGCCACGTCCGATAATCCGCCCATCCCTGACAATGACACAACCAACAGACGGGTTGGGCCAGCACATACCAAGCCCACGCCGGCCCAGTGACAGGGCCAGCGCCATGAACCGATGGTCGTTTTGGCTCACTCGTCGTCAGGCGTTTCGGGACGCAGTTCAGAAACGAAGGTTTCGAAATCATCCGCCGCCTGGAAGTTCTTGTAAACGCTGGCAAACCGCACATAGGCCACGGTGTCGATCCGGTTCAGAGACTCCATCACGATTTCGCCGATCATCGCGGATTTGATGTCGGTTTCGCCCATGCTTTCCAAACGCCGGACGATGCCGGAAATCATCTGATCGATCCGTTCAGGATCAATGGGGCGTTTCTGCATGGAAATGCGGATCGAGCGCTCTAGCTTATCGCGGTCGAATTCTTCGCGTTTACCGGTTGACTTTATCACCACCAGATCGCGCAGTTGCACCCGTTCGTAGGTGGTAAACCGTCCACCGCAGGCCGCGCAAAACCGCCGCCTTCGGATTGCAACGTGATCCTCGGCGGGCCGTGAATCCTTGACCTGCGTGTCTATATTTCCGCAAAACGGGCAGCGCATCAGCCGTCCCCCATGTTCATTATGCCTCAGACTTGTGGACGCTCAGGCCCACTTATCCACAAGTATAGGGGGTCCGCTAGGGTTTGGGTAGGGGGGAAATCAGACCGCAACATAGGCCCCGCTCACTGTTGCCCGCACGCACAACAGGCAGACGGGCCGTGCCAATCACCAGCCGCGTGATTAAAACAGATCGAACCGGATATCAGTCAGGCAATACTGAAACGCCGCCGCCGCCGTCAGGTTGTCGCCGGCCGTCTTGACCGACAGGGAATAGCCCGGTGAGGTGCTGACATCTGGCGGGGCGCTTAAAGAAAACTGAACCGCCTTTCGTCCCGGCACGGTCACACTTGGGCCAACCGCGCGCCAGATATAAATCCGGCTCGTGGCCGGCGCGCGCAACCCATGGCGAACGTAATCACCCGCCCCGCACCAGTAATCGGCGGCCCCCGATCTGGCATAGGTAACCACCTCAAACACGGTTTTGGAAACCGGGTAGACATCGTGCCCTCTGGCCGCGCGCCAGGCCACCGCCCATCCGGGTGTCAGCACCAGAAATACCGCCAGCAAAATCCGTTTTCTAAAACTCATTACGCGCCCTTTCGGTTTATCACATTGCAGCCATAACAATTCAGAACCGCAAGGGTCCGATATTGCAATAACTGTTGGCCTGCTGCACCGACATGTGGTCGCCCACCTTCAGGGAATTCAGGCTAAGAGAGGGGGGAATGGGCGTGATACCGGCCGCGCTGGCATTCAGCGTATATTGCACCGCCGAGCGGCGCCCGGTCGTCACACTTTGCCCGCGTCCGCGCGCAATATAGATGGTATCGGTCCACCCCGCACCCAGCGCCTGACGCGCGTAATCCGCAGCGCCGCACCAATAGTCAGACCCGGTGCCCGACCCTTTTGGGACCACTTCGAAGACCACCTTGTTCACTGGTTCCACGCGCGTTCCGCGCCTGCCGGTAAAGGCCGCTGCCGTTTCAGGAAGCGCCCCGGACAGCACCACCAACAGGGCAGCGCCTGCAATAAATCGATTTGTCATAATTATTACTCTTTTACACTATGGACCCAGACTAGCCGGTTATCCCCAGTTCGCACAGGACCTATCACGGCCAATTTACTTTGTGCTTACGCCCAGGAAACGCCTTTGGAAAAGGGTGCGCCGGTTTTCCCGACACCTGCCTTTGATATCAAGCACTTACCGGGCTGGCATATAATCGCCAACCGGCCCGGCAACTTTTCAAAATTCTGCGCCTAAGTTCTGCGCCTAAGTTCTGCGCCTACTGATCCAGGAACGATCGCAATTTCCGCGACCGGCTGGGATGCTTGAGCTTTCTCAGCGCCTTGGCTTCGATCTGGCGGATACGTTCGCGGGTCACGCTGAACTGCTGGCCGACTTCCTCAAGCGTGTGATCGGTGTTCATGCCGATGCCGAACCGCATCCGCAATACCCGTTCTTCGCGTGGCGTAAGCGAGGCAAGAACCCGTGTCGTGGTTTCTTTCAGGTTCTCCTGAATGGCCGAATCCAGCGGCAGAACCGCGTTCTTGTCTTCGATGAAATCGCCCATCTGGCTGTCGTCTTAGTCACCTATCGGGGTTTCCAGCGAAATCGGTTCCTTGGCGATTTTCATCACCTTGCGCACCATTTCAAGCGGCATCTGCAACTTTTCCGCCAGTTCTTCGGG
>DAOUPC010000073.1 GCA_030626365.1 Paracoccaceae bacterium | reverse complement strand
TTTATATGCCGAGAAACCGGCCCGCTTTAAGGCAAAGGTGGTTGATGTCTTATGTGAACTGACCGGCGATTGCCCAACCGACTGCGGCGCGGGATACCGGCAGATGGGTCTGCTGCGCACCGACGACAACGTGCTGGTTCTGGCCGCCAAGAACACCCAGTCCGTGTTCAGCGGTGCGGCGGTCGACATGGCGCTTTATTGCAATCAAACCGTCGAGGTGGACGGGTTGATGATCGAAGACCCGGACCTGAAGGCGCGCAATATCTATATGGTGCAAAAGGTCCGGACGGGGGATGGTGAGTGGTCCAAAACCAACCGGTTCACCAGGATTTGGGCCAAAGAAAACCCCGATGCCGGGGGCAAGGGGGCCTGGTTCCGCCGTGATCCGCGTATCAGGGCGCTGATTGGCGAACAGGGCTATCTTGGGCTGGGGCAAAAAACCGATGAAGCCTTTATCAGGGAATGGTTTGAATGATCCGGGTCCGGGTTCCGGCCCTGCTTCTGGCCCTGCTTCTGGCAAGCAACGCGGGCACGGCCCACGCCGCCGGACCCTTGCCCTTTGACGTGGGCGGCGCGTTTGATCTGGTTGATCAGCACGGCGCACACCGTGACCAGAGCGACCCGGACGGGCGGGCACAACTGCTGTTCTTTGGCTATGCCAACTGCCTTGGCATCTGTTCGGCGGCAATGCCGATGATGGCCAACGCGACCGACCTTTTGGCAAACCTTGGCCTGCCGGTTCGCCCCGTCATGATCACCATTGACCCCACCCGCGACAAGGTTGCCAGCATGGGGGGGCCAATGGCGGCGCTGCACCCTGATTTTATCGGTCTGACCGGCAGTGATACGGCACTGGCACAGGCCTATGGCGCGTTCTTGGTTGAAAAATCACTGGCCTATGTGGACCCGGAATATGGCCCGGTCTATGCGCATGGATCGTTCGTGTATCTGCTGGATGCACAGGGCGCTGTGCTGACACTTTTTCCGCCGGTTCTGGATGCCGAACGCGTTGCCGGGATTGTTCGGGGATACCTGACGCCAAAAGATCAGGGTGGGCAAACGCGCCCACGATAAGGACCGCACCTGCCCGTTTTGGGTCAGAGTGATGGGGGCCGCATCAGTGGCTTGATCCGCTTGAAACGCAGGGGCACCATTGACGGCGCGTATCAAACCACTGATATTTCGGGGAAACAACGCCAGTGATGCAACTGGTGAATGGGTCCTGACCCAGGATCACCATGGGAGAATGATACATGTCAGATCAACAGCTATGGCGGCTAAGTGCCACCGAAACCGTTGCCGCCACCACGGCGGGTGACATCACCGCCGAAGCCGCCGTCGGGGCCGCCATTGCGCGGATGAATGCGGTTAACCCGGCCCTGAACGCCGTGGTCGAAGACCTGAGCAGCGAGGCAATGGAACGCGCCCGCACGCTGGACACCGCGCGGGCCAGCGGGGCCACCCCCGGCCCGCTGCACGGGGTGGCGGTGACCATCAAGGTCAATGTCGATCAAAAGGGCCACGCCACCACCAATGGCGTGCCCGCGTTGAAGGATATGATCGCGCCGGATGACGCGCCGCTTGTCGCCAACCTGCAAAATGCAGGTGCGGTGGTGATCGGGCGCACCAACACGCCGGAATTTTCGTTTCGGGCGGACACCGACAACCCGCTTTATGGCCGCACGCACAACCCCTGGGGGCCGCATGTGTCACCGGGCGGTTCATCCGGCGGGGCCGGGTCGGCGGTAATGGCCGGGATTGGCGCACTGGGGCATGGCAATGACATCGGCGGAAGCCTGCGCTTTCCTGCTGCGGCCAATGGTGCGGTGACGATCAAATCGGGGGTGGGCCGCGTCCCGGCCTGGAACCCCAGCCAGACCGCCGAGCGCGGAATGCTGGCACAGGCCATGTCGGTTCAGGGTCTGCTGACCCGGCACGCGGCGGATCTGCACCTGTCGATGCCCTGCCTGATCGCCGGCGATGCACGCGACCCGTTTCACGCCCCCCTGCCCTGGCGCGGGGCCACACCAGACGGCCCGATCAAGGTTGGTTTCACCAAGGAGACCTATGAATTCGATCTGCACCCCGAGGTATCCCTGGCGCTTGATACGGCCCGCGATGCGCTTGTCGATGCCGGTTACGAGGTGACCGAGGTCGAACCGCCCCTGCTGCGCGAGGCGGCGTTGGCCGGATACCGCGCACTGATGGGCGAGGTATCGGCAATGATGGGGCCAGACCTGCGCGCCTATGGGTCCGCCACACTCAACGCGATATTCGATGAGTATTACGATCAGTTCCCCCCCTATGAGGGCACCGAATTGTTGCAGATGATGGCCAAGCGGAGCCATTATGCACGGGTTTGGTCGTTGTTCCTTGAGGAATATCCGCTGGTCCTGACCCCGTTCCTACCACAGCCGTTCTTTGGCCCGGACCGTGACGCGCAAGGCCCCGAGGGCGTCCGCGAGGCGCTGGGTTCGGCGCTGTGGTCTTATTCGATGAACTTCATGGGGCTACCGGCGGGCAGTGTTCCGGCCCGGTTGGCCGAACTGCCAAAGGGGCCACAACCGGTCAATGTGCAGATCGTCGGGCAACGCTGGCGCGAGGATCTGGTGGTTGACGCCTGCGTGGCCATTGAAGACCGGATTGGGGCCATGTGCGTCCCATTGTGGGAACGGATGGGTTAATACAGTCCTTTGTTGACAGGATCGGGCAGGCCACCGCAAGCTTGCCCGACACGCGCGCGACAGGTCAGGACACCACACCCCCATGCAGATCACATCAATTCTAAGACGGGCCGCTCAGGTCAACCCGAATGGTATTGCCACCATCTGCAAGGACCGCCAACAAAGCTGGTCACAATTGCTGGGGCGGGTCGAAAGGCTGGCCGGGGCGTTGCAGGGGTTGGGCATGGGGCCGGGCGACCGGGTGGCGCTGTTGTCGCTGAATTCGGATCGCTATATCGAGTATTACTTTGCCGTGGTTTGGGGCGGCGGCGCGATGATGCCGCTGAATGTGCGCTGGTCCCCGGCTGAATGCGCCTATGCGCTGAACGATGCGGGGGCGACTATTTTACTGGTGGATGACGCCTTTGCCCCTGCCGCACAGGAGATCAGGGCGCAGGTGCCGGGGCTGAAATCACTGGTGTTTTGTGGTGATGGCGACACGCCGAACGGCATGCTGAATTACGAGGACATCCTGACCGCCGCCAACCCCACCCCTGACGCCGGGCGCAGCCATGACGACATGGCCGGTATCTTTTATACCGGCGGCACCACCGGGTTTCCCAAGGGGGTGATGCTGTCGCACACCAACCTGTTTGTCGGCGGTGTATCGAATGCACAGGAAATCCAGATACAGGACGGAACGGTCTATCTGCACGCCGCGCCGATGTTCCATATCGCGGACCTGATATGGTTTGCGGCTGTGACCCTTGCGGCAGGCACCCATGTGATCATTCCCATGTTCACCCCCGACGCGACGCTTGAGGCAATAGAAAAACATCGCCCCAGTCAGGTGTTGCTGGTGCCGGTGATGTTGCAGATGATGATGCAAAGCCCAAGGTTGGCAAACACCGATATCTCGTCACTGGAACTGATCGTTTACGGGGCCTCTCCAATAACCGAATCCGCCCTGATACAGGCCTTTGAACTGTTCCCGAATGCGCAGTTTCTGCAAGCCTTTGGTCAGACCGAGCTTAGCCCGGTGGCAACGATCCTGCCCACCGATTACCATGTCCTTGAAGGCCCCAGATCCGGCAAGCTGCGTTCAGCCGGGCGGGCCACGCGAATTGTCGAAATCCGTATCGTTGACGAGGATATGAACGAGGTTGCACAGAGCGAAACCGGGCAGATCACCGTCAAGGGACCGGTGACGATGCTGGGCTATTGGAACAAACCCGACGTGACGGCGGACACGATCCGCGATGGATGGGTGCTGACCGGGGATGCGGGGTATATGGACGACGAAGGGTTCGTCTTTCTGATGGACCGCCTGAAGGATATGATCATTTCCGGGGGCGAGAATGTTTATTCCGTCGAGGTCGAAAATGCGCTGGGTCAGCATGACTGTGTCGCCACAAGTGCGGTGATCGGCATACCCAGCGATGAATGGGGCGAGGCGGTGCATGCCATCGTGATCCTCAAGCCGGATATGGCCACGACCGTGGAACAGTTGAAAGCGCATTGTCACACGCTGATTGCCGGTTTCAAATGCCCGCGCAGTATTGAATTCAGAACCGAACCCTTTCCCCTTTCAGGGGCAAACAAAGTCCTCAAGACGGATTTGCGCAAACCGTTCTGGGAAGGGCATGACCGCCAGATTTCGTGACATGCCAGCGTATCAGGTGAATTGTTCGGAAATCAGGCGCTCTTCCAGGCCATGACCGGGGTCAAACAGGATGCGGTGGCGCACGCTGGGTTCCGAGCGGATCTCGACCCAGTCGATATCGGCAATGGAAACCGAATCGGCGTCCGCCATGACCGGGCGCTTGTCGGCCTCGACCACGTCAAAACGCACCTTGGCCGTTTTAGGCAGCAACGCCCCGCGCCAGCGTCGCGGACGAAACGCGGCAATCGCCGTCAGGGTCAGGACATCCGCGCCAATCGGCAGGATCGGTCCGTGCGCCGAATAATTATAGGCGGTCGATCCGGCGGGTGTCGCCACCAGCGCCCAGTCGCATATCAGTTCGGCCAGTCGCAACCGCCCATCCACGGTGATCTTCAGCTTGGCCGCCTGCGGGCCTGCCCGCAGCAGGGACACCTCGTTGATCGCCAGTGCCTTGTGCAGTTTCCCATTACGGTCCATCGCCCGCATGGACAGCGGGTTTATCACCTCTTCTTCGGCCAGCGCCAACCGCTCTGGCAGGCCCGATTCTCTGTATTCGTTCATCAGAAAACCCACAGTGCCCCGGTTCATCCCATAGACAGGTGCCGGTAAATTCTGGGTCGCGTGCAATGTGTGCAGCATGAAACCATCGCCCCCCAATGCGACGATCACATCGGCCTGTTCAGGTTCGGTGTCGCCATAACGATCAACCAGGGTTGCATGGGCGGTCTGGGCCACCGGGGTGCGACTGGCCAAAAAGGCAATTTTTATACTCATGACAGAAATTTCCGCTGCGCCACATTTGGTTTCGAAACAACCACACCTTTCCCGCCAAGGCCAGCCTTGCCGCACCATCCCCCCATTTCGTCGCTTTCCGGGCTTTTCGATCTGCCCTGTTTTTGGTAGGAAACCCGCAAATCCAGACCATCCTTACCGTAACCTTACGCAACCCTTCGGAGCCGCCATGAACACGCCCAACAAAGATACCGGTTTCTTCACCGCCTCTCTTGCCTCTTGTGACCCCGAGCTGTTCGGCTCGATCACCTCGGAACTGGGCCGTCAGCGCGACGAGATCGAACTGATTGCATCCGAAAACATCGTCAGCCTCGCGGTGATGCAGGCGCAAGGGTCGGTCATGACCAACAAATACGCCGAAGGTTATCCTGGCCGGCGCTATTATGGTGGGTGCCAATATGTCGATGTTGCCGAAAGCCTGGCAATCAGCCGTGCCAAACAGCTGTTTGGTTGCGAATTTGTCAATGTTCAGCCCCATTCGGGCAGTCAGGCCAATCAGGGCGTGTTTCAGGCGCTGATCAAGCCGGGTGATACCATTCTGGGGATGTCACTGGATGCCGGCGGCCACCTGACCCACGGGGCAAAACCCAACCAGTCGGGCAAATGGTTCAACGCGGTGCAATACGGTGTGCGCAAGCAAGACAACCTGCTGGATTATGATCAGGCCGAGGCGCTGGCAAAAGAACACCAGCCCAAGATGATCATCGCCGGTGGGTCCGCCATCCCGCGCCAGATCGATTTTGCCCGCATGCGCGAGATTGCCGATATGGTCGGGGCCTATCTTTTGGTGGATATGGCCCATTTTGCCGGCCTCGTGGCGGCGGGTGAACATCCCAGCCCGTTTCCCCACGCCCACGTGGCCACCACCACCACCCACAAAACCCTGCGCGGCCCACGCGGCGGTATGATCCTGACCAACGACGAAGCGATTGCCAAAAAGGTCAACTCGGCAATCTTTCCCGGCATTCAGGGTGGCCCGCTGATGCATGTGATCGCCGCCAAGGCCGTGGCCTTTGGCGAGGCGCTGCGCCCCGAATTCAAGGGTTATATCCAACAGGTGGTCACCAATGCACAGGCGCTGTCTGATCAGCTGATCAAGGGGGGCCTTGATACCGTGACGCATGGCACCGACACGCATGTGGTGCTGGTCGATCTGCGCCCCAAGAACGTCAAAGGCAACGCCACCGAAAAGGCGCTGGGGCGCGCGCGCCTGACCTGTAACAAGAACGGCGTGCCGTTCGACCCGGAAAAGCCCACCGTGACCAGCGGTATCCGCCTTGGATCGCCCGCCGGGACCACACGCGGGTTTGGCGAGGCCGAGTTCCGCCAGATTGCCGACTGGATCATCGAGATCGTTGATGGTCTGGCCGCCAACGGAGAGGACGGCAATAGTGCCGTCGAGGAAAAGGTAAAAGGCGAAGTCGCAGCCCTGTGCGCCCGCTTTCCTATTTATCCCGGCCTCTGAACCGACAGCCTGACAAACCCTCGCGGGATATTCCCGCGGGGGAACGCGCCCTTACAGGATGCCGCGCCAGATCAGAAATCCGACCAACGCCACCGCCATCAGGATCAGGTTGAACGACAAACCACCCAGCATCCCCAGCCACCAGCCTTTGCGCCGGTCCGCCAGATCAATCGCCTCAAGATGCGCGCTTACCTCTGCCGCCGCGGATTCCAGCGCCGGACCATCCAGCGTCAGCCGCAGTTTCGGATGCCCGGCCAGCGGCTGTGCCCTGACCAGTATCAGGGCCTGCCGATAGATCCGGCGTGGCAACCGGTGGCGCGCCTTGCCCAGCGCGGTTCCCAGATCTTTGCCCCGCACACCCAGTTTGGCACGCAACTGTGTGGCGATTTCGGCAATCATCTGATCAAGGGGAATCTGTTCGCTCATGGGGTCTACCTTAACGGTCCCGCCAGCCCGCCTCAATGGGGCTGGTCCTGTCCGGCGGGCAGGGCTATCAAAGGCCATGCTGAATACGATCACCCACGGCACCGCCACCAATCGCCCCCCCCTTGTCATTGCCCACGGGCTTTATGGATCGGCCCGCAACTGGGGTGTGATTGCCAAACGCCTTTCGGATGAACGCCAGGTCACAGCGGTGGACATGCGCAATCACGGCAACAGCCCGTGGAGCAACACGCACAGCTATCCCGACATGGCCGACGATCTGGCCGAGGTCATCACCCGGATTGGCGGCCCGGCGGACGTTCTGGGCCACTCGATGGGGGGCAAATCGGCGATGATGCTGGCCTTGCGCCACCCGCATCTGGTGCGCCGCCTGATTGTCGCCGATATCGCCCCGGTTACCTACACCCACACGCAAATGCCGCTAATCGACGCGATGCGCGGCGTGGACCTGTCGATTGTTCAGCGCCGTTCGGACGCCGAGACCCAACTGGCCAGCCTGGGGGTCGGCAAGGCGCTGCAAAGTTTCTTTACCCAGTCGCTGGATCTGGCCAATAAACGCTGGCGGCTTAACCTTGATGTTCTGGGGGCGCAAATGCCGCTGATCATGGCATTCCCACAGACCGACGCGCTTTGGCCCGGTCCGGCGCTGTTTCTGGCCGGAGATCTGTCCGACTATGTTCGCCCCGAACACCGCCCGATCATCCGATCACTGTTCCCAAAGGCCCGTTTTGCCAGGCTGGCCGGTGCGGGTCACTGGCTGCACGCCGAAAAGCCGCGTGAATTCGAGGCAACCGCCCGCGCCTTTCTGAATGCCGCGCCACACGGATAAACCGGCAGGTATCCGCATGCTTTGACCGCCTTTGGGGCAATTGGGGCAGGCATTGCGAATCGCGCCACAAAAATGGCGCCTTTGGTTGTTTAGATGAAAATCACCGGAATAAAGGACTGGAGACAGGGAAATGGCCGCATATCTTGTATGTTCAGTGATCGCGGGTATTTTCTGCGCGATGGTCGGCCTTGTCGGGTTTGACGCGGGCTTTTGGATGACAATCGCATGGTACGTGGCCGGTTGCTGGGCGGGGCTGATTGCATCGGTCACACTGTTTTTTCTGGTCAACACCAGACAGGGTACGCCAATGTCGCAATGGCCCGACGGATCATCGCTGCGCCACCCGGGGTGAAACGCATAATTCCGGCCAACCCAATCGGATTAGCCGGAACCATTTGATGTTAATCCGGCGTCTTACGGGCGCACGTATGCGAACCCCTGCTCTTGCAATTCGATCAGACGCACGACACCGGACGGAACCACCACGGCCTCGTCCATCAGGGCAATGTCATGGCCGGCTTTTGCGCTCATCTTGCGATGGGTATTGCCGCAGGCAGCAAAGGACAGGTTTTCCAGTTCGAGGCTCATCGTGGCGATCCGGTCGGAAACCGGGCTTTTCCCCTCGACATACATCATCAGGCCGGGGCCATAGGCGACCAGCTCGACCATCACGGTATCACCTTTTGATTCGTAGTATTTCGTGACGTTCTGCACGTTGTTCAGGGCCATGTTCATGACCTTTGGGTCATTCTGGTCGACATGTATGGCAACGTAATGCGTGACGCCTTCGGCCAACGCGCCTGTGGCGACGCCCAGTGCCAGAACGGCGGTTACGAGTAATTTTTTCATGGAATCCTCCCAGATTACTGAGAGCAGGCTAGGTTAATAGATGACAATTAGATAGATGTTTTCGAATAGATGAATGCGTCAACGCCATCCCGACGCATCACTTTTTCTTGACGAACGCGGTCAGGATAACAATACGCTGGCCTTCGACGCGGCCCTCGATATGGGCGGAATTGTCAGCAACCAGCGAAATACCCCGTACCGCCGTGCCCCGTTTGGCGGTAAAGCCTGCGCCCTTGACCGGCAGATCCTTGATCAGAACCACCGTGTCGCCCTGTGCCAAGGGCACGCCGTTGCTGTCCTTGTGGTCGGTGACGGGGGCCACATTGTCAGCCCACGCGCGGGTTTCATCGTCCAGGTACAACTGATCCGCCAGATCCCTGGCCCAGGCCTCGTCCGCCAACCGGGTCAGCATCCGGGCCGCCATTACCTGGGTGGGCGCATCTTCGGACCACATGGCATTGGCCAGACACCGCCAATGGGTCGGGTCGGGCGTGCCGTTGATCTGGGCCGTGCAGGTGCCGCAGATGTCGATGGCCGCCCCATGCGGACCGCCGGGCACGGGTTCGGTTGTGAGGGGCGTGTCGGCAGAGCAAAGGGCGCAGGGCATAGGGTTTGGTCCAGGTGTTGTTTCGGGGTGTGGGGGGAATAGGGGCGGTTCGGGCGCTACGCAATCTTTGATTGCGCATGTTCCTCCTTTTCAGAACGGATCGTCTCTGAATTCACTACTCCAAAGCCAAGCCGGTAGATTTGATTCATCCGCGGCTTTCCAGTCGCCTTGTCTGATCCGTTCGATGCGAGTCGCGTTTTCTGCTGCCTCAAACTCATTTCCTTGGTGGAGTCGTGTCAGGAACTGCTGCTGGTCCGAAGAGCCGGTTATAGGTGTGATTCGATACTCGGTGTTTCTAACTTGCCTGTGAAACTCTTTAAGAAATTCACAAATCGCCTTGATTGTATCAGTTGTTTCGCGTCGAATCACCTTAACACATTTCGAACCAACTGCGTGATCCAGATCGCTATGTGCTATGTATTTTGAAGTAAATTCCCTTGTATTGTCGCACGTGTATTTGACCTTACCGAGACTACTGCTGAGGTCCACGGACGCTTTGCTTTTTGCGATGCGGCACAGTTGTTCGAGCGAGAGGTTTTTATTGCCACCTTTTTCCCAGGGTCAGTTAGCGTTCGGACCTTTAGAATGGCGCTGTCCCATAGCACGTTTCTAAGCAATCTTGTTGTCAAACCAGACGCACAATTTAAAACGTCAACACGCTCCTTGGGGCCACAATAAAAATACAGGAAAAGCCGCCATTCAAGCGCCAGTTGCGAAATATTGTAAGTCAGGTGGAAAACTATTGGCCCATCATCAGCGCCAAACTCAGCAATATACGAGGCAAGTGGATCATCAGGCGTTTTAGTACCCATATCACCCCCGGGGCTCCGCCCGTTCGCGCCTGAAACGCTCCACTCGAGCGTTTCCTAGACGGCGCTCACCCATCCAATTTCAACGCCGAAATGAACGCCGCCTGTGGGATGTCGACCTTACCGAACTGGCGCATCTTTTTCTTACCCTTCTTCTGCTTATCAAGCAGTTTCTTCTTCCGGGTCATGTCACCGCCATAACATTTGGCCGTCACATCCTTGCGCATCGCCGACAGTGTTTCACGCGCGATCACCTTGCCGCCAATCGCCGCCTGAATCGGGATTTTGAACATGTGGCGCGGGATCAGATCCTTTAGTTTCTCGACCATCGCGCGGCCACGTGCCTCGGCGCGGTCCCGGTGTACCATCATCGACAGCGCATCGACCGGCTCTTCGTTGACCAGCACCGATAGTTTCACCAGGGCGTCCTCGCGGTATTCGGTCAGTTGATAGTCGAACGACGCATAGCCTTTGGTTACTGATTTCAGACGGTCATAAAAGTCGAACACCACTTCGTTCAGCGGCAGGTCATAGACCACCATCGCCCGCGTGCCCGCAT